>JAZRTW010000153.1:0-11917 GCA_045652265.1 Eubacteriales bacterium
TTGTCTTCCTAAGACCGCTTGGCCTCCGACTTCCTCACAAGGCGGCTGTCGTCGGTGATACCGTAGGCGATCCTTTCAAGGATACGGCAGGCCCCTCGATAAATATTCTTATAAAGCTTATAAGCACCGTTTCAATGGTACTTGCACCTATCATCTACGCAATAGCAAAAGTCTTGGAAATAAGCTTATAAAGTAAAAATACGGGTGCTTCGGCACTCGGATTTTTTGCGCAAAAAAGGGTGCGGCTTCCACCGCACTCTATATCTTTTAGTCTTCGCAGTCGCAATCTTCGCAATCGCAGTCGCAGCAACAATCAAAATGCTCGCCGCACTCCGTGCAGATGATATCGTCGAAATCGTCATCGTCGATATCGAGGAAAACCGTTGCGCCGCACTTGGGGCAAGTTACTTCAACTACTTCGTCGTCGCAGCAATCGCAGCAGTCGCAGTCGTCCTCGTCTACTTCGTAAACGTACTCCTCAACCTCTCCGAGATCCTGATCGAGCTCGTCAACGTAGTCATAAAGCGTTGCCGTATCGTCTTCGAGATCAGCTACGGTCATCGCCATATCCTCAAGAATATCGGCGATCTCTTTGATGAGCTTGGAATTCTTGTCGTCAGCAAGCTCCATTCCTTCGATCACGCCTTTAAGATGTGCTACCTTTTCAGTAAGTGTCATCGTGCGTTCCTCCTGTTAATATTTATTTAAGCTTATGCTCTTTCCAAATACTCGCCTGTTCTCGTATCGATCTTGAGAACGTCACCGATATTGATAAAGAGGGGAACCTTTACTATCGCGCCTGTTTCAAGCGTAGCGGGTTTGCTTGCGCCCGTAGCGGTATCGCCCTTGAAGCCGGGCTCCGTCTCGGTTACTTCGAGCTCTACGAACAAAGGAGGCTCAACAGCAAATACATTTCCCTTGTAGGACATGATCTTGCAGTCCATATTCTCCTTAACGAACTTAAAGTTGTCACCGAGCTTTGCGCCTTCGATGGGAAGCTGCTCAAAAGTCTCGTTGTCCATAAAGTACCAAAGCTCGCCGTCGTTGTAAAGATACTGCATCTCCTTGCGATCAACGATAGCTGTGGGGAATTTCTCCGTGGGGTTGAACGTTCTTTCGATTACGCTACCCGAAATTACGTTACGGATCTTCGTGCGTACGAATGCAGCTCCCTTTCCGGGCTTTACGTGCTGAAATTCAACAATCTGCATTACCTGACCGTCCATATCAAATGTGAGGCCGTTTCTGAAATCACCGGCTGTTACCATAAAATTGTTCCTCCAAATGTATATTTTTATTCGTTTACCGATTCATTCTACCACAAAATATTGAGTATTGCAATAGAAATTTTACAATTATATGCAAATTAGGATATTTTTCTTCAGCAAAGGGCGGTTTATCGTACAGTACGTAAATATATTTTAATTATTTTATAAAAACACTTGCAACGGATAAAAAAATAAGCTATAATATAGAAAACAAACATTTGTTTGCTTTAGGAGGATTTTAAAAATGGCTGAAAAGAAAGTTACGTCCGCCGTAAGATCGGGCGGCACTGCGGAAGAAAAAAAGCAGGCTCTCAAAACGTCTATCGCTCAAATAGAAAAGCGCTTCGGTGCGGGCTCGATAATGAGGCTCGGCTCAAATAACACCATGAACGTAAGCGCGGTTTCAACGGGCTCTCTCTCCCTTGACCTCGCCCTCGGTATCGGCGGCGTTCCCAAGGGCAGAATAATCGAAATATACGGCCCCGAATCCTCGGGTAAGACAACTCTCGCGCTCCACGTTTTAGCAGAGATACAAAAGTGCGGCGGAGAAGTTGCGTTTATCGACGCCGAGCACGCTCTTGATCCCGTTTACGCAAAGGCTATCGGTGTAAACACCGACGAGCTTTTGGTAGCTCAACCCGACGACGGTGAGCAGGCTCTTGAAATAGCGGAAACGCTCGTTTGCTCCGGCGCTATCGAAGGCGTCGTAATCGACTCCGTTGCGGCTCTCGTTCCCAGAGCGGAAATCGAAGGCGCTATGGGCGACCACCACGTAGGTGCTCAAGCGCGCCTTATGTCCCAGGCTCTCCGTAAGCTCTCGGGCGCTATCGCAAAGACGAACTGCGTCGTAATATTTATAAATCAGCTTCGTGAAAAGGTCGGCGTATTCTACGGTCCGAGCGAAGTGACGACGGGCGGACGCGCGCTTAAATTCTATTCTTCCGTCAGAATCGACGTAAGACGCGGCGAGCAGATCAAAAACGGCGAAAACGTAATCGGTAACCAGACGAAGTGCAAAGTCGTTAAAAATAAGGTCGCTCCTCCCTTTAAGGTTGCAGTGTTCGACATAATGTACGGCAAAGGCATATCGAAGGAAAGCGAACTTCTCGATCTTGCAGTTTCCCTTGATATAATCAAAAAGAGCGGTTCTTGGTTCTCCTATAACGGTACGAGAATAGGTCAGGGCAGAGATAACGCAAGACAGATACTTTGCGACAATCCCGAGCTTGCAGAGGAAATCGAAAAGCTCGTAAGAGCAAACTCGTCAAGCATTGATCTTCCAGAGGATAAGACCGTGGACGGAGATGACGACGTAGACGGAACGAAGGCGGCAGTCGAGCTCGGTATCGACATCACCGCAGACGATCTTTGATAGATGGCAAAAGAGATAATTAAAATAGATTTAAGCGATGACGGCGAAACCGTCACGCTTAAATTTTCGGACGCGGAAAACATAAGGCTATCAAGCTACGATTGGTACGGGCTTTCTTTTGGCCGAAAGTGCGGTGAGATATCAAGCTCACAGTACGAAATGCTTTCGCGCCTTGAAGAATGCACGAAAGCAAAAAACAAACTTTTATCCCTCCTTTCGTATTCGGGAAACAGCCGTAAGGGATTTGAGACGAAGCTCAAAAGATACGGTTTTTCTCCCGAAAGCATTGAGTATGCGCTTGATTTCGCGGAAGAAAAGAAGCTCATAAATGACGAAAGCTATGCGGAAGTGCTCATATACGAGCTTGCCGAAGTCAAAAAGTACGGCCCCGTCCGCATAAAAGCCGAAGCTTACCGCCACGGCGTATCGAAGGAGATAACCGACGAGCTCATCTTGAAGTATTACGAGAAGGACGATAGCGGTCTGTGTACCTTTGATAGAAATATGTATGAAATGGCGGTGTTGAAAGCTAAAAATCTTGATTTGACGGAGAAAACAGGCAGAGATAAGCTCTTTGCGGCGCTTAACCGTCTCGGATACGAGTTTTCAAGAATTTCAAAGTTGCGATTTAATAAAAAATAAAAAATCGGCAGAGTTTTGCTCTGCCGATTTTTTATTTCAATGAACTTGAAAATACACTGAATTTGTGATAAAATAGAAGCATCGAAACCAACAAGGAGCTTTGTTATGGACAATAAGCAAAGAATATGTGAATATATCGACGGCAAGAGAGATGAGTTTATAAAAGACTTATCGGAGCTTGTCGCCATAAAAAGCGTAAAAAGCGAAGAGGAAGAGGGTATGCCCTTCGGAGAGGGCAGCGCGCGCTGTATGGAAAAGGCTGTCGAGATGTTCGAGCGCTACGGCTTTAAAAGCGAAAACCTCGGAAACTTCGCGGCGTATTGCGACATAAACGAAAAGGAAAGCGCTCTTGACATACTCGGACACGTGGACGTAGTCGGCGAGGGCGACGGTTGGGACACCGACCCTTACGTTGCAACTTTAAAAGACGACGGTTGCATTTACGGCAGGGGCACGGACGATGATAAGGGCCCCGTCGTCGCGGCTTTATACGCGATGCGCGCCGTAAAAGACTTAAATATTCCGCTTACGAAAAACGCAAGGCTCATAATCGGCGGCGACGAGGAAAGCGGCTCGGAGCTTGACCTTGAAGCGTATTATAAGGTCTTCGCGCCTGCGCCCGCGACGTTTTCCCCCGATGCGTCCTTCCCTATTTTCAATACGGAAAAAGGAAGCTACAAGCCTACCTTTACCAAAAAGCTTTACGAAAGCGACGCTTTGCCGCGAGTTGAGAGTCTTTCGGGCGGCTACAGGATAAACGTCCTCCCCGCCAAAGCAAACGCAGTTTTGCTCGGTGTAGGTGAAGATATGCTTTCTTCCGCTATAGCAAAAGCTTCAGAAAAAACGGGCGTTAGGTTTACCGCTGAATACGGCAAAGATAAGACCGTCGTATATGCGGAAGGTCATTCGACGCACGCTTCTACGCCCGAGGACGGAAAAAACGGTATAACCGCGCTTCTTTATTTAATAAGTCTTCTCCCGCTTGCAAAATGCGATATAAATGAGCAAGTTAAAGGACTTTCCGCTCTATTCCCCTTCGGAGATGACAACGGTAATGCGCTCGGCATAGCTCAAAAGGATGATATATCGGGCGAGATAAGCGTCGTATTAAGTCTTCTTGAAATAAAGCCCGACTGTGTTTGGGGAAGATTTGACGCGAGAACGCCTATCTGCGCAAACGATGAAAATTGCCGTTTTGTTTTTGAAAAGCTTATGGCGGAAAAAGGCTACTTGGTCGAAGGTGAAATGGGACCTGCGCACCATACGCCCGAAGACAGCGATTTCGTAAAATCCTTAAAGGCGGCGTATACCGAATTTACGGGAGAAGAATGCGCATGTCACTATATGGGCGGCGGCACATACGTTCACAATATCGAAGGCGGAGTTGCTTTCGGTGCTTCGCGCCCCGATTTCCAATCAAATCTCCACGGTGCAAACGAAAGGGCATGCGTAGACGATCTGCTTCGCGCCGCAAAAATATTCGCTCTCGTCATAGAAAAGATGTGTAAATGAGGTAGAAATGACTAAAGAATCGGGACTTGTGATAAAAGGCTTCGGAGAGCTTTTTGAAGTTCTCACACAAAGCGGCGAAAAAATCAGCTGTGCGGTAAGGGGCTCACTTAAACATAAGAGTTCGCTTCCGCTTGCGGGAGACAGAGTGCTTTTTGAAAGGCAGGCAAGCGGAAAAGCCGTTATCGACACGGTATGCGAAAGAAAGAATTTTCTTATAAGACCGCCTATGGCAAATCTCGATAAGCTGTTTATCGTCGTTGCGACCGCATCTCCCCTTCCCTCGTTTGAGACGCTTGACAAAATAACCTGCGCCGCTATGGCAAAGGGTATCGAGCCGATAATCGTTATAAACAAAACGGATATTAAGTCAAGCGGGGAAATAAGGGAAATTTACGAAAAGGCATCAATAAAGATATACGACGTGTGTGCAAATAAAGGCGAAGGCATAGAAGCACTGCGCGCAGAGATAAGCGGAATATGCGCCTTTGCGGGAGCATCGGGTGTCGGAAAAAGCAGTCTTATGAACGCACTTTTCCCAAGTCTTCATCTAACGGTAGGCGGTTTGAGCGATAAGAGCGACAGGGGTAAGCATACTACGAGAACGGTAGAGCTTTTTGAGGTGGACGGCGGTTATTTTGCCGATACACCCGGATTTGCCATGATAGATTTCGAAAAATTCGATTTTATCAAGCTATCGGAGCTTGCTTCAAGCTTCCCCGAATTTAATCAGCACCTTACAAAATGCAGATACACCGACTGTACTCACACAAGCGAGGACGGTTGCGGTATCATCACGGCGCTTGATAACGGCATCATAAGCAAAAGCAGATACGATAGCTATCTTGCATTTTACGAAACGTTAAAAAACAAACGTACATATCATTAAAAAGAGCAATTTTTTGCTCTTTTTTTGTTAAAAAACTTGACATATCAGGAAAAAAATAAGATAATATATATTGATTGTTTACGCAGTTCGGTTTGTATGCCGTTCTTATCACAAAGGAGGCAAGGTATGAAATTTTACGGCTCGTCAAAAACGGGGCCCGTCAGAAGCTCCAATCAAGACGCCTTTTTCGCTATGCAGCTTCAAAGCGACGTACTCATTGCCGCCGTTTGTGACGGAATGGGCGGTGCCGCCGCAGGAAACGTAGCAAGTAAAACAGCCGTGAAGATAATAAGCGAACAGCTCAAAAGCGCTTTCGCCGCTTTGCCCGACGACGATTTCGACAGCGAAGGCGAGATAAAAAAAGCGTTCTGCGATGCCGACGACGGCATAAGGGAGCTTGTCGCAAAGCACCCCGATTACGCGGGAATGGGCACGACCGCCGTTTTGCTCGTTGCATATAACGATAAGGCGTACGTTGCTCACGTCGGAGACAGCCGTTGCTACAATCTCGACGGCGAAACGCTTACGAGGCTTACGAAGGATCACTCCTACGTGCAAATGCTCATTGACAACAACGAGATAACGGAAAGCGAAGCCGAAACTCACCCGAACAAAAATATTATCACCCGTTCTATCGGCGGTCTTGCAAAAGCCGTACCAGATATAATTTTGACCAAAGCAGAAGGACAGTTTTTACTCTGCAGCGACGGTCTTACTAATTACGTCACCGAAGACAGAATACTCGAAATTATGATAAGCTCCTCCACAACTCAAAAAGCCGTAACGAAGCTTGTGTCGGAGGCAATTAAAAACGGAGGCGGAGACAACGTCACCGCGCTTATCGTCAATTTTTCTAAATAATACGGAGTTTTGATATGAGATACGAAGATTTTGTCGGAAAAATTCTCGACGACAGATACAGAATAAAAAGCGTGGTCGGTCACGGCGGTATGGCGGTAGTCTTCTGTGCGGAAGATACCGTTATGAACAGAGTCGTTGCCATCAAGGTGCTCAAGACCGATTCCGACGATCCCGAAAAAGCGATACAGCGCTTTATCAACGAATCCAAAGCCGTTGCAATGCTTTCACACCCGAACATCGTAAATATTTACGACGTAAACGTTAAGGACGAGATAAAGTATATCGTCATGGAGTACGTTGAAGGTACGACCTTAAAGGAATATCTCGGCAAGGTCGAACGTATTAACTGGAAGGAAGCCCTGCACTATACAGAGCAGATACTTCGCGGTCTTGCACAGGCACATGAAAGAGGCGTAGTCCACAGAGACGTTAAGCCCCAAAATATACTTTTACTTAAAGACGGCACGATAAAGGTTACCGATTTCGGTATCGCAAAGGTACACAAGAGCGATACCATCACAGACGGCGAATCCGCTATAGGAACCGTGCATTATATAAGCCCCGAGCAAGCCGAGGGCAAGGACGTAACGAGCGCAAGTGACATCTATTCCGTAGGCGTTATGCTTTACGAGATGGTAACGGGCAAGCTTCCGTTTAACGCGGATTCCCTCGTTTCAGTCGCGCTTATGCATATAACGGATGAAGCGGCACTCCCGAAGGACATAGTACCGTCTCTTCCCGACGGGCTTCAGTTCATCATACTTCAAGCAATGTCAAAGAGTACCGATACGCGATTTGAAAGCTGTGACGAAATGATACGCTATATTGAGGAGCTTTTGCAAAATCCCGACGTCATCTTTGCTCCCCTCCCGTCGCTTGCCGCAAGGCGCGCTTTAACGAAAAGCGACTCCTCATCACAGTCTCAAACGCCTGCAAACGAAAATGCACCGAGAAAGAAGGACGGCAAAATTAAAACGAAGAGAAAACACAACACGATGCTCCCCATTGTTTTGGGCGTATTTTTCGCTTTTCTTGTAGTGGGCGCATTCGGAGCATTTAATTTAGGAAAGACGATATGGAGCGTCACCTTCGGTAAGCAATCGGAAACGGTTGCGGAAGGCGAAATGGTAACTGTTGAAAACCTTATCGGAAAAGAACTCACCGAAGAGTTAGCAAACGAGCTGTATCAAAAGGGCTACAGAATAGTCCGCAAGGAGATATTCAGCGACGTTCACGCGGAAGGATTTATAACGAATCAAAGCCCCACCGAAGGCGCACACATGCGCTACGGCTTTAACATCGTTTTATACATCAGCAAAGGCGAACAGAAGATAGTACTCGAAGATTTTGCAATGTCCGACAGCCGCGAGGCAATGAGAATACTTCGAAGCGCAGGACTTGCCGTTGAA
Source organism: Eubacteriales bacterium (assembly GCA_045652265.1). Classification (GTDB taxonomy): domain Bacteria; phylum Bacillota; class Clostridia; order Oscillospirales; family CAG-272; genus CALCTE01. The sequence continues at coordinate 7,951 of JAZRTW010000153.1, forward strand.
ATAAAGCAGGAAAACGACGACTTTATCGCAGAAGGCATAGTAATTAAAATGGACCGCAAAGTAGGCGACGTGCTTTATCCCGGAGATAAGATCACGCTTTACGTAAGCCTCGGTCCCAAGATCACGGAAGAGATCGTACCCGAGGTAACGGGTATTCCGCTCGAAAGCGCAAAGGAAACGATCGAAGAATTCGGATTTAAGGTTGGCAACATAAAAGAAGTTTCGACCACAGACAGAAATCTCGACGGTACGGTTAAATCGCAAAGCCTTAAAGCAGAAACGAGCCAACCCCTTGAGTCAGAGATAGACCTTGAAGTTTACGTTTACAAAGAGCCGGAACCCGAACCTACACCCCCGCCCGCAACAGAAGGCGGAGAAAATAACGAAACGGGCGAAAACACATAAAATATCCGTTAGGAGAAAATATTATGGAACTTAAAAATAAGATCGTTTCATTTTTGGGCGACAGCATTACGCAAGGCGTAGGCGTTGCAGACCTTGAAAACAGATATGACAACAGACTTCAAAGACGGCTTGGTTTCGTACGCAGAAACTACGGTTTAAGCGGAACAAGGCTTGCTTATCAAAGCACGCCTACGCTTGCCGATCCTCAATTTGACCTGTATTTTCCCGGACGGGCACAGCCTATCCCCGCGGATAACGATCTTATCGTCGTCTTCGGCGGTACGAACGATTACGGACACGGTAGAGCTTTATTCGGCACGTTTGAAGACAAAACTCCCGAAACGTATTGCGGTGCCATAAGATATCTCATCAAGATATTGAAGCCCAAGACGAAAAAGCTTGTGTTTATGACTCCCCTCTCCCGTAAGGAGTGCGATACGCACCCCGCTTATCTCTCCCCCGATAAAAAGATGTTTGTTGAATATATCGACGCGATGATAAAAATATGCACCGAGGAAGGCGTTGACGTATTCGACTTATTCAGAGCCGGTCCCGACGCAACCGACCCCGCGGTATGCACAAAGTATTTCCCCGACGGACTTCACCCCAACGATGACGGACATGAGGTCATAGCAAAGCTCCTCGGAGATTATCTCGAAAATCTGGAATAAAAAATTTTAGCCCGCTTCAAAAAGAAGCGGGCTTCGTTTTTTGTATTAAAGCGGATATTGCTGTGCTCCGAAGAATACATGATACAAAAGATATATAGCGTCGTCGGCGTTTGTCGTGCTGTCTTTATTGAAATCGCAGTCCTGCCCCACCGCTACCGGATAATTACTGCCGCCGAAAAAGATACTGTAAAGAAGATATATGGCGTCGTTTGCACCCAAAGTGCCGTCGGCATCTACGTCACCGCGAAGCACTCCTCCCCAATATCTTGTTGCGTTTAACAAATAATCGTTTCCGCTTGCAATATCGACGTCTTCCCAAGCGTCCTCGTTCATCATACAAGTAAACATTTTAAGTGATTCGCAATAATTAAACGCATTTTTTTCGATGCTTTCAACGGAATTCGAAAGCTTCAGGTTTGAAAGCTTTATGCAGAAATAAAACGCTCCCTCGCCTACGGTTTTAACGCTATCTCCCATCTTTACGATGACCAAAGACTGACAGCCGAAAAAGGTATCTTTTTTAATTTCCGTAAGGGAGTTTGGAAGAGTTACTTCCGTAATATTTTTGCAATAGTAAAAAGCGCTTTCACCGATTGCTTTCACGGTGCTCGGTATTTTTATATCGCGAAGCGTATAGCAATACGCAAAAGCCTTATTTCCTATAGTTTCAAGCGTCGAAGGCAGATTTACCGAAAGGAGATTTTCGAGATGGCGGAAGGCGTTGTTTCCGACGTGTGTTATACCTTCTGAAACGGAGATATTAACGATGTCATCTCTCAAATGATGCCACGGCACGTCCGCTTCTTTTTCATAGTCTGTCATAGCGCCTTTACCGCTCACGTATAAAGTTCCGAGATCGGAATCGAAATTCCACGCGGCAGTCGCGCCGCAGCTACCGTTATTTGCATTCACGGCAAAGAGCGAAAATGCCGAAAAAACAAGAACAGCAGATAAAAATAATACGATTTTTCTCTTCACTGAAAGCTCCTTGGCTTATTTTAATCTTCGCTTAATTATAGCATACCGTTTTCTTACTTGTCAAGGTAAAAACGCCGCTTTGCTTTGGTACAAAAATATTTTTCAACAAACTTGAAAAAAGGTCTTGGAATATCACAATATATATGGTATAATTAATATAAGTATATATAGGTGGTGGTTGCTATGGATAAAGTAAAGGACTTTTTTCAATATTTGCTTTCCGAAATGAGAGATGTCAGCATAATAATCGACATCATCGATATCGCCATTGTTTCGATATTGATCTATTATTTTTACAAGTTCATACGAGACAGGCGTGCGGGCAAGCTCGCCCTCGGCGTTTTGCTCTTTTTCGCTTTGCTCTTTATAAGCGGAATTGCAAAAATGCAAGCTCTTAATTTCCTTTTGCGTAACCTTATCCAAGTCGGACTCATCGCCATATTCATCGTATTCCAGCCCGAGCTCCGTTCCATTCTCGAACGTCTCGGCGAGCAACCCATTAAAAGCCTCAACCGTTTAACGCAAAGCGCAAAACTCAAATACGAGGAAGCTATTGACCAGATCTGCGATGCGGTGACGGAATTTTCACTAAAGCACACGGGCGCACTTATCGTTTTCGAAGGCGAAACGAAGCTCGGCGACGTGATAAGCACGGGTACGGTAATCGACGCGGAGTGTTCGCTGTTTTTGATAAGAAACATATTCTTTGACAAAGCGCCTTTACACGACGGCGCAGTAGTAATAAGAGAGGGGAAGCTATATGCCGCAGGCTGTTATTTACCCTTATCAAACCAAGACATTGATCTTAATTTGGGAACGCGCCACAGAGCAGGACTCGGAATGAGCGAAATTTCAGATGCGCTCGTTATCATCGTTTCCGAGGAAACGGGCAATATTATGCTCGCACAAAACGGTAAGCTTAAAAAGATAAGCACGATTGCAAACTTGAAGAGAGCGCTTAAAAAGCAGCTTATACCCAATGAAGAAGAAAATACGGCAAATATTGCAAAGAAGCTGCTCCGCAGAAAACACGGAAAAGCAAAAAACTTGGAAGAAACTGTAGATACGGAGGGAAAAAACAATGTCGATCAAGCATAAAAACGTGACAGCAAACGCTTCTCCCGCCGAAAAAAAGGAAATGCCCAAAAATCTTCTTCCCAAGATCTTTTCGATAATCGCCGCTATAGTACTGTGGCTCTACGTTATAAGCACAGATGCACCTATCTCCGACGTCAAATTGAGCGTCCCCGTAGATCTTCTCGGTGCAAATACCATCGAATCCTCCTACGGTCTTTCGCCCATAAGCGGCGCAGGGCAGTCGATAAACGTAGTTTTATCGGGCAAAAAAAGTGTCATAAGCGATCTTGAGGAGACTGACGTATACGCCTACGTTGACCTAAATCCCGTAAACAAATCGGGAAGCTACACGCTTAAAGTAATGGTCAATTCTCCCGAAGGAGTCACGGTCGACAACTACTCTCCCCGTGAGATAAGCGTTTATCTTGACAAGAACATAACGAAAAACGTTCCCGTAAAGGTTATTAAGGCGTCCTACAGCTTGGACGACCCGAGTAAGCTCTCTTTAGGCAACATCACCACCGACGTTGAATACGTTGACATAACGGGACCTGCAGAGATCGTAAATTCCGTAGAATCCGCGAACTTGAACTTGGAGCTTCAAAAATTAAGCACTTCGACTACTTATACGGGAAAGCTCGTGCTTGTTGACGATGACGGAAGAGAAGTTAACAACGCGTTCACTACTATAAGCACGCCGAGCGTAACGGCGACCATCCCCGTTATAACGACGAAGCAGATATCCCTCGGCGTTGATTTTACTCACGGATATTTTAACGATGATAACGCCGATATCAAAATAAGCCCGTCCACCATAACCGTATCCATGCCGGTTG
>JAZRTW010000154.1:0-15684 GCA_045652265.1 Eubacteriales bacterium
GATAGCCGCAGATGCGCCTGCACCGCCGCCGCCGATAATGAGCACGTCTACGTCGTAGTCGGGCTTTGTAAGGTCAACGTCGCTTGCCTTTATTCTGCTGTGAGCCTGTAAGGTCTCGCAGAGCTCGTGGGGCACGCTCTGGCCCTTATTTGCGCCTACCTTGAGGACGGAGAATTCGCTTTTCTTATAGTCGGGGTGATATGCCGCAAGAAGATCTTCCTTTTCCTTTGCAGTCATTCTCGCAGGCTCGTAAGCGATATTCGCTTCTCTTGCCGCCTCAACTGCTTTAAGAGATTTTTCAAATTCTGCACTGTACATAGCTTTCCCTCCTATTTCTCGATTTCTCTCGTGTTATAGAGCTCTTTGAGTTCCTCTACGGGCTTGCCCATAAGAGCCTCGATAAGCTCTTCGAAGGTACCGTCCTTGATCTCTTTAACACGGTTTTCCAAATGGTCGCACTTGGGAGCAAGATACTTGCCGTTGATGCGTCTTGCAAGCATAGCAACTTGGGGGTGCGATATACCTGCGGGGCATCTTGAGGAGCATACTCCGCACATTACGCAGTCAAATGATTCCTCCGCGCACTTTTCGAATTCGCCTCTTTGCGCGTATGCGATATACTGCATAACGTTAAGGCTTTGCGTACAGCTCTTCGTGCAGGCGTTACAGCCTACGCAAGCGTAAATTTCGGGATAAAGCTGCATCATTACCTGCTCGTTGGTCTTTACCTTCTCTATGTCATATACCTCTTTTGCGAGAGGGAAGAAGGGTAAAGTTGCCACGTACATATTGTTTTCGACTTTCGTCTGGCAAGCAAGGCAAGCCTTGAGCTCCTTGTCGCCCTTAATTCTGTAGATGGTAGCGCAAGCGCCGCAAAAGCCGTTACGGCAACCGCAGCCTCTTACGAGCGTATAGCCTGCGTATTCCATTGCGCGCATTATCGTAAGGTCTTCGGGTACGGAATACTTCTTTCCGAAGAGAAAAATATCAACCATATTTTCCATAAGTCTTCTCCTTTACTTAATCAATATTCGTCGGGGAGCTCATCGAGCTCGTCGAAACGGAATACGGGGCCGTCCTTGCAAATAAACTTTGCTCCTACGTTGCAACGTCCGCATTTGCCGATGCCGCATTTCATCTTCATTTCCAAGGTGGTGTATATCTGCGTCTTGTCAAATCCGATCTCTTCAAGTCCCGCAAGGGTGAACTTTATCATTATGGGAGGACCGCACAAAATTGCTATTTTGTCCGTCGTAAATCCAAGTTCCTTAACGTAATTGGGAACAAATCCCACGTGGCCTGACCACTCGGGCTGTTCTTTATCTATGGTAAGGTGTACGTTAACGCCCGCATCTTTTGACCATTCGTTTATTATCTCCTCGTAGTCGACGAGATCCTGAACGCTTCTTGAACCGTAGACAATGTCGATCTTACCGTAGTTTTCGCGGTAGTGACGGCAGTAGTTTATGACGGAGCGAAGAGGTGCAAGACCGATACCGCCCGCGATAAAGAGCATATCCTTACCCTTAAACTCGGTATCTACGGGGAATGCGTTGCCGTAAGGGCCTCTTATCGTTATTTGCTGACCGATATCCATTGAGTGAAGCCACTCGGTCACGCAACCGCACTTTTTGATGGAGAATTCCATATATTCCTGCGTGGGAGATGAGGTGATGGAGAACATCGCTTCACCTACGCCGGGAATGGAGAGCATCGCGCACTGACCGGGCTTATGTATGAAGGGTTTTTCACCCGTAAGACTTTCAACTCTGAAGGTCTTTACGTCGGGAGTGTCGATTCTTATCGACGTGACGACGCCCACGGAGGGTATAAGAGGTTCTTTAATTTCAGCCATTGTTCTTACCTCCCAATTCTTTCATTACCTTTACGATGTTCATTTGTATAGGACACTTTGAAAGGCATCTTCCGCAGCCTACGCAAGAGAAAAGTCCACCATGTGCTGTGGGATAGTAAACGAGCTTGTGCATAAATCTCTGTCTGAAGCGCTCAAGCTGAGTAAGACGGGGCTGTCCTGCGGACATCTTCGTAAAATCAGAGTACATACAGGAGTCCCAGCATCTGAAACGCTTTACACCGTGTCCCGTGTTCAAGTCCTTGATATCGTAGCATTGGCAGGTGGGGCATACGAAGGTGCAAGTACCGCAAGCGATACAGGATTCGGAAAGCCCCTTCCATTCGGGAGCGTCGAAAAACGCAGACGTTTTTCCGTCGCCGAACGCATCTTTTTTAAGGTCTGCAAGAGGAAGTTTTGCAAGTCTTTCTTTGATAAGAGAAATCTGCTCTTTGACCTCTTTTTCCCCGCCGTCTTCCAAAAAGTCAAGCAAGGAAAGTATCTTCTCGCCTTTTTCACTTACCGCTTCAAGATAGAGGTACTTTTCGTCTTTATACATACGCACGTCACCTTCGGGCTTTGATGCGTCTATATCGAAGGTCCCGCAAAAGCAGGTCTGCGCAGGTCTTGTGCAAGCCATTGAGAAGATAAGCGCGTGTTCTCTGCGGTTTTTATAGTAGGTGTCGACGTAGCCCTCAAGGAATGCTCCGTCAAGCACTTCGAAGCTCTTTACGTCGCAAGCGCGCACGCCGAAGATGATAAAGTCCTCGCTTTCGCTTCTCGTGTCGATTATTTCGATAGTTTTTCCTTCGACCTTGAAATCCATAAGGTTTTCGGTCTGCGGGAAGAAGAAGTCCTTTGCACTTCTTACGGTATTGAGTGCATCGGAAAGGCGCGCGCCCTTTTCCCATTTTTTGTATTCTGCACCCGCGTCCGTGTCAACGGGCATATAGAGGGAAAAGTCTTTTGAAAGAGCCTCGTATAAAAGCTCTGTTTTGTCAAGTGCTATCTTACGCATCGTCGCCACCTCTTTCTACGGCTTCGGAAGGCTCGGGATCGTCAAGCGAGTAGTTTACGATGGGTGCTCTAGTGCCGACTTCTTCGCCTGCTTGATACTCGCCGTAAAGGGAGTTTATGTCTTTAATAAACTTACGGTTTAAAAGATGTAAGGGGATACTCTGGGGGCAAACTCTTGAGCACTCACCGCAGTCGGTGCATCTGCCTGCAACGTGGAAGGCTCTTATGATATGGAAAAGTTTTTCTTCAAAGCTGTTTGCCGCCGCCTTGTTTTCAACGCCTGAAGCGGGGTTATCGAAAACGCACTTTTCGCAAGTACAAGCGGGGCATACGTTACGGCAAGCGTTGCAACGAATGCAACGTGAAAGTTCGTTTTGCCAGAAGGCGTATCTTTCCTCGGTGCTCATCTTTTCGAGCTTTTCGACTTCGTCGAATCTCTTTGAATCGAGCACTTCACCCTCATCGCCGATGAGTTCGTCATAAGCAACGTGCTTTTTAGTACGGCAGTTTTTGCATCTGTCGGGAAGAAGCTCGTCGCGGGAAACCTCTACCGTGCCGTCGTAAAGAGTCTTGATCTTTACGGTATCGCCGAGGTCTTCAACCTTGGAAATGTTTTCAGCCTTGTCGGAGAGAAGCTTTAAGTCAAGCATACCTTCGCAGGGGATACCTACGGCGTATACGTTTTCTCTTATAAAACGGTGTTCGGTTAAAAGCTGGTTGAAGCTGAAAGAGTCGCAGGGCTTTAAGAATACGAGCACTTTGCCTTCTTTAACCGCTTCCTTTACAAGATATTTTGAGAAATTCGCACCGCAAAAGTCGCCGAATACGAAATCCTTTGCGATTTCGTCCGCGCTTTCAAAAAGTGCAGGCGTTACGTCATAGCCGAATTCGCCGCGCTTCCAGCCGAGCACGCGCGTTACGGTGCCGTCCGAAAGAAGCGAGATCGCTTTATCTGCAAGGAGATCACGTGTTATTTTTTGCATCGCAGATCCTCCAATTTCTTGTTTTCGCCTAAGGCGGAAACGGTCTTAACAAAATCGTTCATCGTAGCGGCAAATTTAGCGCCTTCTGCGGCACTTACCCACTCGACTCTCGTGCGCTCTTTCTCTATACCGAGGTAGTCGAGCATGGAGAACAAAAGCGACATACGGCGTCTTGTGTAGTAGTTACCCGATGTATAGTGGCAGTCGCCGGGGTGGCAACCGCAGATTATAACGCCGTCAGCGCCTCTTTGGAATGCTCTTAAAATAAACGTGGGGTTTATTCTGCAAGAGCAGGGCACTTTGATTATCTTAACGTCTGCGGGATAGGCAAGTCTGTTGTTTCCCGCAAGGTCTGCGCCCGCATAGGAGCACCAGTTGCAGCAAAATGCAACGATCAGAGGCTTATATTCATTTACTTGCATATTGCGTCCACCTCCGCCATAATTTGTTTGTTCATAAAGCCTTTAAGGTCCATAGCACCGGACATACAAGCTACCGTACAAGCGCCGCAACCCTGGCATACCGCCTCGTTTACGACTGCTATTCTGCGCATCTTCGTAGTTCTGTCGGGCATACGGAATTCTTTGTCGATATACGATATTGCACCGTAGGGGCATACCCTCTCGCAAGTCGAGCAACCGTTACACATCATTTCGTCGGAGTGTGCAACGCAGGGGTTACCCTGAAGCTTATCCTTGCAGAGAAGTCCGATAACCTTTGAAGCCGCCGCTCCCGCTTGGGAAACGGTTTCGGGGATATCCTTCGGGCCTTGGCAAGCTCCCGAAAGGAATACGCCTGCCGTGGGGCTTTCTACGGGACGGAGCTTGGGGTGAGCTTCGGTGAAGAAATCGTTCGTGTCCATACTTGCCGTGAGCATCGTCGCGAGGGGACGTGCGCTCTTGTCGGGCTCTATAGCCGCCGCCAAAACTACGAGGTCGGCGTCTATGTGAAGCTGTTTGCCTGCGATAAGGTCGGAGGCCTGAACTTTAAGCTTCTTTCCCTCGGGTACAACTTTTCCGACCATGCCCTTGACGTAGTGAACGCCGTATTCCTCAACGGCACGGCGGTAGAACTCATCGAAGTTCTTACCGGGCGTACGTACGTCTATGTAGAATACGTATACGTCCGTGTCGGGATATTTGTCTCTCGTGAGCATCGCGTGCTTTGCCGTGTACATACAGCATATCTTCGAGCAATATTCCTTGCCCTTTTCGGCACACGCCTCGCATCTTGAACCCACGCACTGTACAAATACGATGGTATGAGGGTGCTCGTTATCGGAGGGACGAAGGAGCTTTCCTCCCGTGGGGCCCGCCGCGTTGGTAAGACGTTCAAATTCGAGAGAAGTGATAACGTCTTTTGATTGCGAGTATGCAAACTCGTCAAATTTATCCATCGGAATGGGATTAAAGCCTGTTGCTACGACTATCGCGCCGTACTTTTCACTAATGAATTCGTCCTTTGCCTTGTAGTCGATAGCGTTTGCCGTACAAACTTTTGCGCAGACGCCGCACTTGCCGTTTTTAAGCATATTGCAATGGTCGGGGTCGATGGTCGCAACCTTCGGAACGGCTTGCGCAAAGGGAATGTATATCGCGCTTCGGTTGTTCATACCGAGGTTGAATTCGTTGGGGACTTTCTTCATCGGGCACTTTTCGGTACAAGCGCCGCAACCCGTGCAGATGTCCTCTTTAACGTATCTTGCCTTTTTCTTTATCGTAACGTCGAAGTTACCGACAAAGCCCTTAACGTCCGTTACCTCGGAGTAGGAATATATCTTTATCTTCTCGTTTTGAGCAACGTCAACCATCTTGGGAGTAAGAATACAAGCCGCGCAGTCGAGGGTGGGGAAGGTCTTATCGAGCTGTGCCATCTTACCGCCGATGGTGGGATTTTTTTCGACGATGTCGACTTCAAATCCCGCATCTGCTATATCGAGTGCGGTCTGTATACCCGCGATACCGCCGCCGATGACGAGTGCGCGCTTTGTGACGGGGCTTTCGCCGGGAGTGAGGGGAGCGTTTAAGTTGACCTTCGCAACTGCCGCTCTTCCCAAAATTATCGCTTTTTCCGTACCTACGGGGATATCTTTATGTACCCACGAGCACTGCTCGCGAATGTTTGCAATTTCAACCATATAGGGGTTGATTCCTGCCGCCGCCGCAGTCTTTCTGAAGGTCGCCTCGTGCATACGTGGGGAGCAAGAGCATACCACGATGCCTGTGAGTCCGTGTTCCTTTACTGCTTCCTTTATCATGTCCTGTCCCGCTTGGGAGCACATATACTGATAGTCTGTGGAGAAAACTACTCCGGGCTCGCTTCTTAAAGCCTCCGCTACGGCTTTGACATCGACGGTGCCCGCGATGTTAGTTCCGCAATGACAGACGAATACACCTATCTTCTGCATTTATTTTCTCCTTTCTACTTCGAATATTTTCTGAACGCGCTGACGATAGCCTGCTGGGGCATATCGTCGTCAAGAAGCGCGGGAATGTCGTTCGGTGTCAAATGATTTGCGCCCTTGGGTCTTATTGCCGTAAGTCTTACCGCTTCGATAAGCTTTGCGGGCTCGACACCTCTGGGGCAACGGTCGATGCAGGCAAAGCAAGTAAGGCACTTATATAGCGATTTTGACTCAAGAAGGGGTTCGATATCGCCGCTTTCGACCATGTAAACAAACTCGTGAGGGTGATATTCCATCTCGTCGTAAGAGGGACAGGTCGCGGAGCATTTACCGCACTTCATACATTTTTTCGGATTTACGCCGCTTGTGCGAAGTATCTGTTCTTTCAAAAGCTCTTTCTTTTCCACGCTTAATCCTCCTTTACGCCGAGAGCTTCCGCGAGAAGCTCCGTAATGTATACGACGGGAAGCTCACCGCCGCTTTTTTGTAAGTTGTAACGGCACAAGGGGCAAGCGGTGACTATCATATCCGCACCTTGAGCCTTTGCGTTATCTATTACGCCGAGGCTGTTTTTCTTTGCCGCTTCTTTATCCTCAAGCACCACGTATCCGCCGCAGCACTCGTTTCTCTTTGCGTATACGACGGGAGCCCCACCGAGCGCTTTTATAAAGTCTTCGATTATCGTGGGATTTTCGGGATCGTCGAACGCCATAACCTTTGAGGGACGGAGAAGCAAGCAACCGTAGTAAGCGCCGATCTTCTTGCCCGTCAAGGGATTTACGACGGCTTCTTTAATTTTGTCAAAGCCGACCTTGTCGCGTAAAAGTTCCAAGAAGTGAAGCACTTCGGTTTCGCCGTTATAGTCGCCCGAATAGTCCTTATCCTGCGACATATATCTGTTTACCTTCAAGGCAAAATCGGGATTTGACTTTATCTGTTCGTTCGTTTGCTTTATGACGTTATGGCAAGCGGAGCATACCGTGACAAGTCCGAGCTCCTTTGACGCCTTCAAAGCTCTCACGCTTGAAAGCTTTGTAGCAACGTCGTTCGTGCCCGTGCCGTATACGCCGCCGCAGCATTGGAAATCATCTACTTCGCAAAGCTCAACTCCGAGCTTTGCGGCACTCTTTCTTGCGTATGTATCAAGGTCTTTTGCCTTGTTTTTGAGGGTGCAACCGGGGAAATAAGCAAATTTCATATTTTACTACCGTCCTTTCCGTGCTGATGTGTGAGGTTTAAACCATCTGCTCGGGGTGGAAGACTTCGTCAAATCTCTCTGCGGTGAGGAAGCCGAGCTCGACGCAAGCCTCTTTAAGTGAAATGTTATCTTTGAATGCTTTCTTTGCCGTCTTTGCCGCGTTCTCGTAGCCGATGTAGGGGTTTAAAGCGGTGACAAGCATAAGGGAGTTGTGGAGATTGTGATGCATCTTTTCCTTGTTTGCGGTAATTCCGACAGCGCAGTTTTTGTTGAAGGAGATTATCGCCTCCGCAAGAAGTCTTGCGGACTGAAGGAAGTTATACGCCGCTACGGGCATAAATACGTTGAGCTCAAAGTTACCTTGGCTTGCCGCCATTCCTACGGCAACGTCGTTACCCATAACCTGAACTGCGACCATCGTTACGGCTTCGCACTGGGTGGGGTTGACTTTACCGGGCATAATTGAGCTTCCGGGCTCGTTTTCGGGAATGAATATTTCGCCAAGACCGTCTCTGGGGCCGCTTGCCAGCCAACGAATGTCGTTTGCTATCTTCATCATATCGCAAGCCGTAGCCTTTATTGCACCGTGAGCAAAAACAAGCTCGTCTTTTGAAGTAAGTGCGTGGAATTTATTTCCCGCAGTTACGAAAGGCATACCCGTAAGCTCTGCTACCTTTGCCGCAACGAGCTCGGAAAATCCTTTGGGAGCGTTAAGTCCCGTACCGACGGCGGTGCCGCCGAGTGCAAGCTCCATAAGGGGCTTTAAGGAAAGTTTCAAAAGCTCGACGTCTCTTTCAAGGCTTGAGCGCCAGCCGGATATTTCTTGGCTGAACGTAATGGGAGTGGCGTCCTGAAGATGTGTACGTCCGCTCTTAACAATACCTTGGTTTTCTTCCTCGAGTCTTTTGAAAGTGGAAATAAGCATCTCTATAGCGGGAATAAGTCTTTTCGTCAATATGACCACCGCTGAAATATGCATAGCGGTAGGGAACGTATCGTTTGAGGATTGGCTCATATTAATATCGTCGTTGGGGTGACAGAGCTTTTTGCCCGCCAGCTGATTTGCTCTGCTGGCAATGACCTCGTTGGTATTCATATTGGACTGCGTACCGGAGCCCGTTTGCCAAACGACGAGAGGGAAGTGGCCGTTTAATTCACCCGTTACGACCTCGTCACACGCCTTGCATATAACGGAAAGCTTTTCTTCCGTCATCTTTTCGGGCTTGAGCTCGTGGTTAGCGAGTGCCGCCGCTTTTTTTAGTATACCGAAGGCGTGAATGATCTCTCGGGGCATCGTTTCAATGCCTTCGCCGATTCTGAAATTCTCGTGGCTTCTTTGAGTTTGTGCCGCCCAAAGTCTGTCTTCGGGAACTCTCATTTCTCCCATGGAGTCGTGTTCGATGCGATACTTCATTTTGTTACCTCTCTATATGATAATTCTTTTATTAAACGTGTTGATTTTTATGGACATTCGCATTCATCATCATTATACCTCAAAATACGCTTCCGTTCAATATTTTTTTGCGATTTTCGAAATGAAAAAAGCGATTTTTTTCACAAAAGACACCTTTTTTACCCGCGTTTGAGACCTTATTGACTTTTTGCAATAAAAGAGGTAAAATATACTAAAATATTGCAAAATAATTTTCGGAGAGCTTATGGCACAAAACAGAGGATATCTAAAAGAAAATTATCGGTTTTTTCATCTGTCCGACAAAGCGGATATGGACTTTGAAAGCCATTTTCACGATTTTCATAAAATAATATTCTGCCTTTCGGGAGAAGTCAGTTACACGATGGAAGGAAAGACGTGGTTTCTGAAAAGCAAGGACATTCTTCTCGTACCGAAGGGAAGGATACATAAGTCGAGTTTGAGCTCAAAGGATAAGTACGAGAGGGTAATCGTTTGGATAAAGGACGAGTATCTTCGAAGCTTCACGGACGGCGAAAGAAGCCTTGCCGAACTCTTTTCGACGGAGAGTTGTAACGTAAAGGCGGATAAGGAGAGCCTTGCACTTATAATGAGGATACTCGCAAGCCTCGAAGCGCAGGAAACGGGCGGGCTTTTCGGCGCAAAGATAATGAAAGACGCCTATTTTGCGGAGCTTATGGTGCTTCTTTGCAGAATAACCCTAGAGCAGAGCGCCGCCCCCGCGCCCTTCGTAAGCGATCCGAAATTCGACGAGATACTGTTTTATATAAACAATAATTTGGAAAAGGAGCTGACCGTAGACGGCCTTGCAAAAAGCTTTTATATGAGCCGCTCCTATTTTATGCACCGCTTCAAAGAAACGGTAGGCTGCAGCGTCCACAGCTACATTACGGAGAAACGCCTGTTTAACGCGCTTGAGCTGATAAAAGGCGGTACGCCTATGGGAAACGCCGCGTCCGAAAGCGGATTTACCGATTACACGGTATTTTACAGAAATTTTAAAAAAGCCTTCGGCATTTCCCCCGCACAAATAAAATAAATAAAGCACCTCCCCGATTTTCACATAAGATGTAAAAAGGGGAGGTGCTTTTGTGTCCAAAGCAAAGAGAGTCTTGTTTTCGGTGCTTATTGCGTCGATACTCACCGCATCGCTCGCCATAAGCTATTTTCGTAACAGCTTACGTCCGACGGTCGTATCAATGGCGGAAAATTACGCGGTAAGAGAGGCGACCTTGAAGATAAACGAGTGCGTGGCAAATACGCTTTCGACGGAGGGAGAGCTTTATAAAAGCTTCGTCACGTTTTCGGAGGACGGCGAGGGAAAGGTAAGGCTTCTCACGGCGGATTCCGCGAAGACGAACGCACTAAAGGCACAGATATCCGCAGAGCTCGTAAGGGCGCTCGGTGATATAAAGGGGCAGACCTTCTCAATACCGCTCGGAAACGTGATAAACAGCAATTTGTTTGCGGGAAAAGGTCCCGATTTAAAGGTTGAAATACTTTCCGTAGGTGCCGTGACGACTGATTTTCGCAGCGAGTTTGAGGCGGCGGCGATAAACCAGACGCTTCACAGAATAATGCTCGACGTTTCCGTGAGCGTCTCCGTATACGTGCCGTTTTCACTACGCGACGTCACCGTTAAAGGCTCCGTGTGCATAGCGGAAAGCGTGCTCGTCGGAGACGTGCCCGATGCGTATACCTTCGTCGTGGAAAACGGCGACGGACTTGCGGGGGAGATAAACGATTACGGCGCGGAAAATTTTTTAGGAAAATAAAAGCGTTGTGTCAAACGACACAACGCTTTCCTAATGCCCTGATTAAAACTCTGCCATACCCGTTACTCTGGGGAACGCCTCTACGTCACGGATATTCTGTACGCCCGTGATGTACATAATGAGTCTTTCAAAGCCAAGACCGAATCCCGCGTGCTTCGTTCCGCCGTAGCGGCGAAGGTCGGTATAAAATCCGTAGTCTTCTTTCTTAAGACCGAATCTGTCCATAGCCGCCTCAAGCATATCAAGGCGCTCCTCTCTTTGAGAGCCGCCGATAAGTTCACCTACGCCGGGAACGAGCATATCCGCCGCCGCAACGGTCTTGCCGTCGTCATTAAGGCGCATATAGAACGCCTTTATTTCGCGGGGGTAGTCCGTTACGAATACGGGCTTGCCGTATATCTTCTCCGTAAGGTATCTTTCGTGCTCGGTCTGAAGGTCGATGCCCCACTCTACAGGGTATTCGAACGTTTCGCCGCATTCTTTGAGCATCTTAACGGCGTCGGTGTATGAAAGGCGCACGAAGTCGCTTTCGACGAGGTTCGTAAGTCTTTCGATAAGTCCCTTGTCAATGAAGTTATTGAAGAAAGCAAGCTCTGCCGCGCAGTTATCCATAACGTATTTTACGACGAACTTTATCATAGCTTCCGCCGTGTCCATATAATCGGTAAGGTCGGCAAATGCCATTTCGGGTTCCATCATCCAGAATTCTGCCGCGTGGCGCGCGGTGTTGCTTCTTTCCGCTCTGAACGTGGGACCGAAGGTATAGATGTTAGCAAACGCCATAGCGAAGCACTCGCCGTTTAACTGTCCGGAAACGGTAAGGCTCGTGGGCTTGCCGAAGAAGTCTTTGGAAAAATCTACAGTGCCGTCCTCGTTTTTGGGAAGCTCATTCATATCGAAACTCGTTACGTGGAACATTTCACCCGCGCCCTCGCAGTCACTGCCCGTGATTATGGGCGTGTTGACGTATACGAATCCGCGCTCTTGGAAGAACTTATGGATAGCGTAAGCCGCAACGGAGCGCACTCTGAAAACGGCGTTGAAGGTGTTCGTTCTGGGACGAAGATGCGCTATCTCACGCAAAAATTCCATAGAGTGACGCTTCTTCTGGAGAGGGTAATCGGGCGTTGAAGCGCCCTCGATTTCAATAGAGCTTGCTTGAAGCTCGAAGGGCTGTTTTGCCTCGGGCGTTAAGATAAACTTACCCCTTACAACGAGCGCACAGCCTACGTTTTGCTTTGCGATAGTCTTGTAGTTTTCGAGCTTTTCGTCCTCAAAAACTATCTGAAGGCTTGTAAAATAGCTTCCGTCGTTGAGCTCGATAAAGCCGAAGGCATTGCTTGCGCGTATCGTGCGCGCCCAACCTGCAACGACTATCTCTTTTCCTTCGAAAGCCTTGCTGTCATTAAATAATTCTCTGATAGTTATTCTTTTCATAATAGCGTTATTCCTTTTCTCTTGCATTCTTCGAACATTTCATTACTCCATACCGAAGCTTGAACCTGTCCGATATGTACCTTGCCGAGCATTATCATACAAAGTCTTGACTGACCTATACCGCCGCCTACGGTTAAGGGAAGCTCGCCGGCAAGAAGGGCCTTGTGGAAGTCGAGCTCTGCTCTGTCCTCGCAGTTTGCGAGTTTTAGCTGTCGGCGCATTGATTCGGGGTCAACTCTTATGCCCATCGAGGAAAGCTCTATAGCACGCCCAAGCGGCTCGTACCAAACGAGTATGTCGCCGTTTAGAGCCCAATCGTCGTAGTCGGGGGCTCTGCCGTCGTGCTTCGTGCCATCGGAAAGTGCTCCGCCTATTTGCGCGATAAGTACCGAGCCGTGCTTTTTACAGATGGCGTTTTCTCTTTCCTTGGGAGTGAGGTCGGGGTAGAGTTTTAAGAGCTCTTCGCTCGTTATCGTTATAAATTCGCGCTTCATATGGGGCGTAAGTCCCGAAAAAGCCGCGCATACTTTTTCCTGCGTTTCGCAGAGGGCGGCGAAAATGCCGTCCGCTATTTTGGAAAGGTAGTCGAGCGTGCGGTCTTTTTCCGTTATGACCTTTTCCCAGTCCCACTGGTCAACGTAAACGGAGTGGAGATTGTCAAGCTCCTCGTCGCGCCTTATGGCGTTCATGTCGGTATATATGCCCTCTCCCGCACCGTATCCGTAACGCTTTAGGGCAAGGCGCTTCCATTTTGCAAGGGAGTGTACGACCTGCACGTAGCTTTGTGCGTCGGGTATGTCGAAAGCGACGGGGCGCTCCGTGCCGTTTAGGTTATCGTTAAGACCGCTTTTGTCGGTAACGAATAAAGGCGCGGTAATGCGCTCGAGATTAAGATGCCGTGCGAAAATATTTTCGAAATTGTCCTTTACGTATTTTATAGCCTTGTCGGTAGTACGAATATCCAGAGTGTCACGGTATCCCTCGGGGACATACAGCTTCGACATAAGCTCACCTGCCTTTGCGTGTTATATTTGCGTGTTATAATAGAATATTATATACCAATATAAGCGTTATTTCAAGCCCTTTTGTAAAAAAACGGACGGAATTTCGCATTCCGTCCGCTACATAGGCATAAATTCTTCGCTTATTTTCTCGCATCTTATTCTTGCCGCACTCATATCAGCAAGGCGCGATATTACGGAGTCTGCCTTATCTTTTTCAATGTAAAACGTCACTTCGACTTCGCCCGAAAATATCGGCGCGTCAAGCCTTGCGCCGATACGGCGAAGCTCGTATTCGGCTTTGGGATAATCTTTAAAGTTTGCATTGAGCTTTAGCTTTGCAAAGAGACCGTACTTGCAGATGCCGCCTTTTTCTATCGCCATCGCGCAGGCGTTCCCGTAGGCTCTCACGAGCCCCGATGCGCCGAGCAGTATACCGCCGAAGTATCTTGTGACGGTGACTGCGGTATCGCAAAGCCCGTTTTTCTTCAGAATTTCAAGCATCGGCATACCCGCCGTGCCCTGCGGCTCGCCGTCGTCGGAATATTTGGATACGCCGCCGCTTCGAAGCACGTATGCAAACGCGACGTGGCGCGCGTCTTCGTGGCGGGCGCGCACTTTGCGGATAAATTCCTCCGCTTCTTCGGCGCTCGTTACGGGACTTACGTTACCTATGAACACAGATCTTTTTATTTCAAGCTCCGTTTCGGCTTTTTCTCTTACGGATATGTATTCATCTGCCATAAAAGCCCCTCCTTTGACGTCACGTTACGAGGCTATTCTAACACATTCCCCCAATCATTGTCAATCGGTTTTTCGCTGCATATATCCTCGATACAGTAAAGGCTTACGGTTAGCACGTACTCCGTATCAGTCACGCTTTCGCTTTCCGTGCGCTCAAGTATTTTGCCCGTTTCTATCTCGCTTGCGATCATATCGGCAATTTCCGAAAGAGCCGCCGCTTTTGCTTCTTCGGGGGTGATCTTCACCGTTTTCGGCACGTACTCTTTATAAAGAGAAGCAACCTTCGTTACGGGCAGATTTATACTGCCGAAAAAGCTTAGAAACTCCTTTTTTTCGGTAACGTCGAAATGTTTAAAGCCCTTGTAGGCCTTTGGCTTTAAGATACTTTTTCCGAATACGGTAAAGCTTTTCACGGTCTTGTGCTTTCCCGTGTATTCCTTAACCTCTTTTTCAAGCGGTACGCTTACGGTAAAGCTTCTGTATGTCTTTGCAAGGACTCTGCCGCGACTTCGTACGAGCTTGTAGCCGTAAGCCTTGCTGTCGACTACGCCGCTTATTAAAAGGTCGCCCTCTTTCACCACGTCGTAACGCTTACAGACGATGCTTCCGCTTACGGCTTCCGTGTAAATTATCTGCCCGTCGCATTTTGCGACGATATCCGTAGGGGTGGAATTATCGTACATATCGGGCTTTTGTTTCGTTTCGCGCATCTCAATAACCGCTTTCGTGCCGTTAAAATTCACCGCAAGCCAAGCGATATCGTCGCAGGCAAGCTCGGCGTTTAAGGCTATCATACGTAAGTCGTGGCTTTTTTTGAGGGTGCCTATCTTTAAGCCCTGACTTTCCAAAAGCGAAAGGACGTATTCGCTTTGAAGCCTCTCGTTGCCGACGACCTCGAAGCTTAATATAAACATATTGGAGAGCAAAATCAAAATCAAGACGAGCGTTATTCCCACGAAAAGACCTATGCGCTTTTTGTAAAGCGCGGCAAGACGCGGAAGCCCGAGTATCTCAAACTTTGGGCAGATACCGAGCTTCGAAGAAACGAGCGCTATCTGCTCTTTCTTTCCGTACGGCGCGCGGAAAACGAGTGAGGACTCGTCTTCTCTCTGAAGAGAGCCGAAGGGGATATTGCGTTTTGTCATCTCATCGGCAAGAGCGAGTATCTCGCGATCTTTTCCGTATATTTTAATGCTTCCTCTGAAAAAATTTATAATTCCCATCGCACTTATTTCTCATTCGGAAGTTCTACGAAGGCGATCTTACCCCTCACCGCTACGGTCTTCTTCGCAAGCAATAAAAGTTCAAGATCGCTTCCTTCGACGGATACCGACATAGCGGGGCAGGAAAGCACTATTTTGTCGGGTGCAAATTCCGCGATATGAGTACAGCCCGTCATCACGAGCTCCCTTTTGCCGTATATCTCTATTTTCGGAGCGGATATTATTTCGGTGGGTTCGGAAAATGCCCTTTTTATCGTTTTCATAAGCTTCATATCTCAAAATCACCTCGCTAATTTTATTCATAAACGCTTAAGGTAATTACATATTTTGAAAAAGGAGGTGAGGGCATTGAAAATGAAGCTTAAGATAGCGCTTGCGGCGGCATTCGTTTCGTGTATGTACGTTTTTTCCGTCTTCGGCGGCGCAGAGAGTATAAGGCAGGCTATAGAGCTTTGCATAAAAAGTCTTGTGCCGGGTATCTTTTGCTCCGTTATTTTTTCTCTTTTTCTTGCCAAAAGCGGCCTTTGGACGTACTTTGGAGGCAGCGCCCTTCTTCTTACGGGGCTTTTATGCGGATTTCCGTCGGGCGCGATAATGGCGTCAGGACTTTACGAAAAG
>JAZRTW010000155.1:0-6515 GCA_045652265.1 Eubacteriales bacterium
TTTTCAAAGCAAGCGTCGTCTATACCTATGCCCATTTTTTCCGCTCCCGAAAGGAGCGAATTTTTAAACAGAGCCTTGTCCATTTTTGTTCCTCATTTCCACGTACACGAGAAGCACGGTTATATCCGCAGGGCTAACGCCCGATATTCTCGTAGCCTGACCGATGTTTATCGGCCTTATTGCTTTAAGCTTTTGAGTTGCTTCAAGACGGAGCCCAACGACCTTATCGTAGTCGAAATCCTCGGGAATCTTCTTGCTTTCAAGTTTCTTTACTCGCTCTATCTCTGCAAGCTCTTTTGCGATATATCCCGCATACTTTATTTCCGTTTGCACTCTCGTTTTCACTTCATCGGGAAGCTTGGGGCGCTCCGTGTCAAGCGGGAGCGTATCGTCGTAGGATATCTCGGGCCTTTTCAAAAGATCGTTTAAGTGTATGCCCGTGTCAAGTTCCGTGCTGTTTTTTGCTCTCATTATCTCGTTTGCAAGCTCGGACGGGGGCACTACTATCTTCGATACGCGCTTTATTTCTTTTTGTATGGCTTCACAGCGCGCCAAAACGTGCTCGTAGCGTTCTTTTTCGACAAGACCTACGTCATAACCTATCTTGCAAAGCCTTTCTTCTGCATTGTCCTGACGGAGTAAAAGGCGGTATTCACAGCGCGAGGTCATAATGCGGTAGGGCTCATTCGTTCCTTTCGTTACGAGATCGTCGATGAGCGTGCCGATATATGATGAGCTTCTTGATAAAACGAGGCTCTCGCGTCCCATTATCGAAAGCGAAGCGTTTATGCCCGCGATAAGACCCTGACACGCCGCTTCCTCGTAACCGGATGTGCCGTTGAACTGTCCCGCGCCGTAAAGCCCTTTTATATCCTTAAATTCAAGCGTGGGATAGAGCTGGGTGGGATCACAGCAATCGTATTCGATAGCGTACGCGGTACGCATAACGCGTGCGTTTTCAAGTCCCTTCAAAGAGTGTATCATTTGCATTTGAACGTCCTCGGGAAGCGAGGAACTGAAGCCTTGGATATACATTTCCTTCGTGTCCTCGCCGCAAGGCTCTATGAAAAGCTGGTGGCGTTCTTTTTCGGCAAAGCGTACGACCTTATCTTCGATGCTCGGACAGTATCTCGGACCTACGCCCTTTATCTTACCCGAATAAAGAGGGGAGCGGTGGAGATTTGCACGGATTATATTGTGTGTTTCTTCATTCGTATAGGTGACGTAACAGGGAAGTTGTGTCCTTTCTACGCTCTTATCCGTATAATACGAGAAGTATTGCGGTTTTTCGTCACCTTCTTGTATCTGAAGCTTGCTTACGTCTATGCTGTCTTTATGCACTCTTGACGGCGTACCTGTTTTAAAACGCATTATTTTCACACCCGCATCTTCAAGCGACTTCGTAAGTCCCACCGCGGCGTGAGAGCCGTCGGGCCCTCCGCTGTAGAAAACGTCGCCGATGATGATGGTACTGTCAAGATAAGTACCCGTGCATACTATCGCGGCTTTCACGCTATAGACTGCGCCGAGATTCGTTACGACGGAAGTTACCTTTCCGTTTTCGACTCTTACCTCGGTTATCTCCGCCTGCTTTAAAAGCAGGTTTTCGGTATTTTCCAATACCTTTTTCATCGCAATCTGATATTTGCGTCTGTCGGTCTGCTGACGGAGTGAATGTACGGCAACGCCTTTCGTTTGGTTAAGTATTCTGCTTTGAAGCATAACTTCGTCAGCCGTACGGCCCATCTGTCCGCCGAGGGCGTCAAGCTCGCACACGAGATGCCCCTTACCGCTTCCGCCGATAGAGGGATTGCAAGGGAGATTTGCCACGGCGTCAAGGCAAAGCGTAAAAAGCACGGTCGACATACCGAGCCTTGCACAAGCCAGCGCTGCTTCACAGCCTGCGTGGCCCGCACCTATTACCGCGACGTCTATTGAGCCTGCAAAATATTCGTTTTTCGTCTTTTCGTTTTGCATATTATTCCTTCTTTTTGCCCAAAACGGCGCGTTTTACGCCGTAAAGGTCGGTGAAAATTTGAATATCCGTTGCACCCTCTGCCAAAAGAAGCGCGCTTACGTCGTCTGCTTGGTCGTAGCCGACCTCGAATACGATATATCCGCCGCCGCGAAGGGAGTGAAAGTGCTTTTTGCAAATAACTCTGTAAAAATCAAGCCCGTCGTCACCGCCGAAAAGTGCAATACCAGGCTCGCAAAGAACTTCTCTTTCGAGAGTTTTCATATCTTGAGCGTTTATATACGGCGGATTTGACGTTATAAGGGAAAGCCCCTTTGGAAGCTCGTCTTTGAATACGTCGAATCGAACGGTTTTTGCTCTTTGCGTCACTTTATGGTGCAGGGCGTTTTTTTCGGCGATTTTTAAAGCATCGTCCGAAACGTCGCAAAGAAGCCCCGTCGCCGAGCGGTTTTCCAAAGCGTAGCTTATGCCTATACAGCCGCTACCCGTGCAAAGATCGGCGAAGTTGCAATTTTCAATATTAAGATCAAGTGCGATCTTGACTATAAGCTCCGTTTCTTCGCGGGGGATAAGACAGCCTTCGCCAACGTAAAATCCGCGCCCGTAAAAATCCCACGAGCCCAAGATATATTGAAGCGGATAACCGCTTGCTCTTTTTTTGCAGAGCTTTTTAAAGAGTTCAAGCCTTGCTTCGTCACAAGGCTCGTTTTTTTCTATAGCATATTTCTCTGCCGAAAGGGCAAAGGAGTGATAAAGAAGCTCTCTTGCGTCGCTTCTTGCGCTTTCTATACCGCTTTCCGAAAGAAACTGTACCCCTTCTTTTAAGGCTTCGTAGAGCTTCATTCTTCGCCCTCTTTTAGTTCGTTTTCGGAAGGATTTTCGGGCGGATAAACGTCGGGAAGCGATGCCTTAAGAGATGCTATCGCAACTTCAAGCATTGAATCGTCGGGATCTTTCGTTGTTATCCTCTGTACCCAAAGTCCCGGCGCGGAGAGTATCTTCACAACGATATTCGTATCGTGCTTTCCCGCGAATTTTATAAATTCATAACCAACGCCTACGATAAGGGGCAGGAATATCAAACTGATAAGCGAACGCACGAGGGAGTTTTCGGTTATTCTGCTCCAAGGTACGAAGGACATAACGAGAATACCTACGAGCATCATTATAACCATAAAGCTCGTACCGCAACGTGGGTGAAAACGGCGGTATTTTCTCACGTTTTCCACCGTAAGCTCCTCATAGTTTTCGTGGGCAAATATGGACATGTGCTCTGCACCGTGGTATTGGAATACCCTGTGCATCTCTTTCCAAAGCGAAATGAGGAAGATATACGCCAAAAAGATCGCGATACGTACTACGCCTTTAATGAGACTGTATACGAGATCCGAGCCGTACGTGCCTTCTTCCATATTAAGAAGAGGGTGCAAAAAATCGGCAATAAGAGTCGGAAGAAATACGAAAAGCGCAAGCGACAAAAGTACGCCGAGGATCATTCCGACGGCGCCGACGACGGCGAGAAGACTTTTACCGAACTTCTTTTCAAGCCATTTTTCGAATTTCGTCGGCTCTTCCTCTATACCGAGCATTTCAGTGGATTTCGTAAGCGTATCCATTGAAAGCATCATAGTTTCTATGAAATTTATGACGCCGCGCACGACGGGAACTTTACCCCAAAACGTACGCTGACAAATAGTCGTGTATTTTTGTGACTCGACCGCAATTTCACCGTTTTCCTTGCGTACGGCAAGCGCCCAGCGGTCTTTTGATTTCATCATTACGCCCTCGACGACGGCTTGACCGCCCGTAGAGCCTTTTCTGTCACTTACCGAGCAACTGTTCTTCTTCATTATTTTACCTTTCGTTAAAAAAGGCTTTCTCAAAGTATGACCTTCAAGAAAGCCTGATGTTGCGTTTTCCGCTCAAGGCTTCCGTGCCTTTGCGGTATTGAATTTTTACGGAAATTATTCTGCGTCCGTGCCTTCGGTCTCTGTACCTTCAGTTTCAGTACCTTCGGTCTCTGTACCTTCGGTCTCGGTTCCTTCGGTTTCAGTACCTTCGGTCTCGGTGCCTTCAGTTTCAGCACCTTCGGTCTCCGTGTCCTCGGTCTTCGCGTCTTCTTCCGTCTTGTTGTCATCAGTCTGTTCAGTCTGCGTGCCGGACGTTTCGGGAGCCTTATCTTCAGGTATCTGGTTCAAAACGCATACAAGAAGAACCAAAACAGCGAAGATGACGGATGCGATGATAGTGAGAACGTTAAGAGTTCTCTCAACGGATGACGCCTTTTTCTTTCCGAAGAACGTTTCTGCACCGCCGGAAACTACGCCGGAGAGAGAGCGATTCTTCGAGCTCTGCATAAGAACTGCAATTATTATAAATACTGCAAAAACGATGATGAGTATACCGAACACCAAGTTAAGTGTCGATAAATTATTTACTGCTGCTGTAATCATATTTCCTCCAAAGGTAACTGTATTTTTTACTGTCTAAACGGACAGATTATACCACGATTTTTGATAAATTGCAATAGCTTTCGGGAAAATATTTTCAGAAGTGGCAAATAACCCTTGATTTATTTGCATCTATGTTGTAAAATAACCTTATAATACGAACGTAAGACGTTGAAAGGAGAGCTTAAAATGGCAGAAAACAATAACGCATTTTCTTTTGCAGGCGATTTTTTTGTCGTGCCCTCCTTCGTTACGGCACGTTTGGGCTCTGCAACCGCAAACGAGCTTAAAGTCGCGCTTTATTTTTGCGCAAACCAAAGCCGCACGGTCTACGACTGCGCGGCATACCTCGGCATAAGCGCGAAAGAGGTCGAAAGCGCACTTTCTTTTTGGAGAGGTGCTTCCGACACTGCCGTGCCTAAACCGACGGAAACTCCCGTACCCGCACCGAAGAGTTCTTCACGTCCCGATTATGACGGCGAGACTTTGGCAAAGCTTATTTCAAAAGATAGGTCTCTTGCGGCGATAATGGACGATTGCCAAAAGCTTATAGGAAAGAGCTTCACGCCGCACGATACGGAGATATTCGTCGGTTGCCTTTACGATTGGCTTTCGCTTTCTCCCGAATACATTCTTTCTCTCACTTCATACTGTTGCGAGAGAGGGAAGAAGAACGTGAGGTATATTGAGAAGACGGCGCTTTCGCTTGTGGAAGAGGGCATAGACGATTTTTCGAAGCTTGAAGCGTATATTGCCGAAGCAGAAAAGAAAAACCGCGCCGAGTACAAGCTTAGAAAGCTCTTCGGATTTGGCGACAGAGCGCTCACCGCTTCGGAGAAGAAGCATTTTTCGCTCTTTGCCGAAACGGAATTTTCTCTCTGCGAATACGCTTACGAAAAGATGATACAAAATATAGGCTCGGTGCGCCTTGCCTATATGTCGAAGATAATTCAAAGCTGGAAGGAAAAGGGTATAGATACCATTGAAAAGGCAAAGCAAGAGGAGCAAGGTACTGCAAAGGTAAGCGACGTATTTTCTTCCGAAAGTTTTGAGTTTGAAGATTTTCTTTCCGCCGCCATAAAGAAGGGCGCAAAGAAGAAAGGAAAAGAAAATGGCAAATAATTACCTTGCCGTGAAGGAACAGTACGAAAAAAAGCGCAATGCCGCTCAAAGTAAGGCGGAAGCAAATAAGGCAAGACTGCGCCGTGAAAGCCCCGAGTTTGCATCTGTTGAAAGTGAAATAGCCTCTCTCGGTATAAGCCTTATGCGCTGTATGCAGGATATGGGACACGACCACAGCACCGATATTTTGCAAATAAAAGAAAAAATGAAGTCGCTTCGCACGCTTCGCAATGAGATACTTGCAACTCTCGGCTATGACGAAGGCTTCATAACGCCCCAATACGAGTGCGAAAAGTGTGAAGATACTGGACTTGTGGGAATAGATGTGTGCGAGTGTTTTAAAAAAGCACTGAAAAGGGAAAACTATCTCTCGTCGGGGCTCGGAAAGGCACTTCTTCGTCAGAGATTTGAAAATTTTGATATCGAATTATATCCCACGGATAACAGGGAAAGTATGAAGGGCTTATTCGAATACTGCAAGGAATACGCCGCCGACTTTTCCGAAAGAAGCCCCAGCCTTTTGTTTATGGGCGGCACGGGACTCGGAAAGACACATCTTTCCTCCGCTATAGCGATGGGCGTTCTTGATAAGGGCTGTGACGTGGTATACGATACCGCGCAGAGCATCTTCTCGGCTTATGAAAAGAACCGCTTCAACCGCGAGGATAACGAAACTGCAAAGTATACCGAATGTACGCTTCTTATAGTCGACGATCTCGGAGCGGAGATGGGCGGCAATATGGCGGAAAGCACGCTTTATAATATACTGAACGCAAGAATGAACGCACAGCTTCCCACTATAATAAGCACTAACCTAAACCCTAAGGAGATAAAGGCAAAATACGACGATAGGATAATATCAAGACTCTTCGGTCAGTTTATGCTTTTACAGTTCGAAGGTAAGGATATAAGACTGCAGAAGCTCCTCGGCGAATAGTTTTTTGAATATTTTGAATATTTTGAAAAAA
>JAZRTW010000156.1:0-2874 GCA_045652265.1 Eubacteriales bacterium
CAGATCGTTTATATAAAATACGGGGTCGTTTTCTTTTTCGCCGATGATAATATCCTTAAAGCTTCCGTCGGCAAGGCAAACTCTGCCGTGAAGAGCAAGGGGGATCGCCGTCCACTGATATTTCTTGATGCCGCCGTAGTAGTGAGTTTTCAAAAAGCACATTCCGTCTTTTTCAAAGAGGGGGTGCTGCTTTAAGTCAAGTCTCGGTGAGTCGATATGCGCCGCCGCAAGCGTAAAGCCTTCATCGAAGCTTTCCGTGCCTATAACGCCCGCAAACACGTTCTTGTCTCTGTTATTGAAATATATCTTATCTCCTGCTGAAAGCTTCATTCCGTATTCGTACTTTTTAAAGCCTTCCTTTTCGAGAAGCTCGACGGAATATGCGACGACCTCTCTTTCGGTCTTACCAGCGTCGAGAAACGCCTTATAGTCCTCGGCGTAGTCGTAGCACGCCTTCACCATCTCCTCGTCCATTCTCAAAAAAGCGCTCTTGTTTTCCTCAAAAAGTTCTTTCTTCAAATCCTCAACTGCCATTTAAAGTGTCCTCCTTTAAGTGTTGTTATTATCGTTAAACCAAAGCTTAATATATACCTTTTCCGCTTCCGTGACTCTTTCGACGTACTGCTCTGTCTCGCCAAAGCCCTTGGGGTATTTGATTATCTTGACGCCATCGAAATACTCACTGTCCTCCATCCACTTTCGCACGTTTCCCATACCGCCGTTATACGCCGCAAGTACGAGCTTCCAATCTCCGAAAATGTTGTAAAGATAGTTTAAGTAATACGAGCCGTAGCGAATGCTCGTCTCGGGATCGTACATAAGCTCTTCCCTATATTCCTCGCCCTGTCTTCTTGCCATCTCCTCGAAGGTCTTGGGCATGAGCTGCATAAGTCCTCTTGCGCCAACGCGCGATTTTGCTTCGGGGTCGAAGCTGCTTTCGCACTTTATGACCGAATAAAGAAGCGTCTTCGGGATATCAAACTCTTCTGCATATTTTTCGACGTATTCGGTGTATTTGAGAGGGTGGTTTTTCTTTATCATATACTCTTCAAAGCTCTGTGCGCCGAAGCCTATGCCGACTGATATGGCGACTATCAGAAAAAATACGATAAATCTTCTCAAAGCTTATCCCTCCCTGTAGATATTTGCAAGTTCCTTTGCTTTACTTGAAAGCTCCGTTATACTTCCCGTGTTTTCAACCGTCCTCGTACAAAGCGCCGAAAGCTCCTTATCGCTTTTTTGCGCGTTTATGCGAAGCAGCGCGTCCTTTTCGTCTATACCGTCGCGGGCGCATATCCTCTTTATTCTGTCACCCTGCGGTGCAAGTACCGCCACGGTTTCAAAGCATATCTTATCAAGACCGCTTTCAAATAAAAGCGGTGCGTCTATACACGCGGCAAAAGCGCCGTTTTTTTCACAGTCCGAGAGCCATTTTTCGACTTCGCGGATTATGTAAAAATGCGTTATGGAATTTAACTTTTCGTGCTTTTCTTCATCTGCAAAAGCAAGTCTTGCGAGGGCTTTTCTGTCAAGCTCGCCGCTTTTTAAAAGTATCCCGTCGCCGAAATACTCGCAAAGCTCACGAAGGCAAGCACTACCTTTCTTTACCACCTCGCGCGCCGTTATATCCGTGTTGACGGTGGGTATACCCTCCTTTTCCAAAAGAGAGCAAAATAGGCTCTTACCCGCTCCGCTTCCGCCTACGATTCCTATAATCTTCATAGCTTTTCCACTCTGCTTCCCGCCGCTTTGAGTATGCGGTTATATACCGCAAGTCCTACTCCGCTCTTTTTCGGGACTCTTGAATAAATTATCTCTGTGTTTTTCGAATCGAAAAATCTAAGTGCCGCAAAAAGTTTCTCCGCGTGGCTTTCGCTGTCGTCCCTTTTGCCGAGTGACACGGTAAGCTCACCTGCAAGGCTCTCTAAATCCTCGTCAAAGCAAAT
This sequence comes from Eubacteriales bacterium, assembly GCA_045652265.1. Classification (GTDB taxonomy): domain Bacteria; phylum Bacillota; class Clostridia; order Oscillospirales; family CAG-272; genus CALCTE01. The sequence continues at coordinate 1,947 of JAZRTW010000156.1, forward strand.
TATGCCGCTGCCGTTTTGCTTTTCCTTGATAAGTCTTTCCAAAGCCCCGTCACCCTCAAGAAGAATAAGCCTTCCTTTAGGCGCGTAGTGCTTATATTTCATACCGGGAGATATTACCTTCTCGTCGTCACCTGCGGCGCGGTTTAGGTTTTCGGGTATCTCGACCTTTATACCAAGTGCCTCTATATCCTCGGGCGTGACTTTACCCGGTCTGCAAAGAAGCACTCTGTCGCTCTTTACCGCAACTACCGTCGATTCAAGCCCCACCTTACAGTCTGCGCCGCAGATTATGGCGTCGACTCTGCCCGAAAGGTCTTCCTTAACGTGAGACGCCGTCGTGGGACTCGGCCTTCCCGAAATATTTGCCGACGGTGCCGCAACGGGTACGCCCGCCGCCTTTATAAGCTCAAGCGCCTCGTCGCTTTCGGGGAAGCGTATTGCCACCGTGTCAAGTCCTGCCGTCACTTCGCTCGGTATCACGTCTTTTTTCTTAAGTATCATCGTAAACGGGCCGGGCATAAACGCATCCGCAAGCTTTTTTGAAAGCTCCGTGGAAAACGCTATTTTGTCAATATCCGCCTTGTTTGCTATATGCACTATAAGCGGATTGTCGCCGGGGCGTCCTTTGGCGTCAAACACCTTTTTTGCGGCCTTGCCGTCGTATGCACTGCACCCAAGCCCGTATACAGTTTCCGTAGGGAAAGCAACTATGCCGCCCGATGCTATCATCTTGCCGCAGAGTGCCACGCCCTCTTTATCGGAGCTTTCGTATATCTTCGTTTCCATTACTGCTCACCCGAAGCCTTGAGCTTTTCCGCCGTATCTGCGGTTATAAGCGCTTCGATAACGGGATCGAGGTTGCCGTTTAATACGTCCTCAAGGCTGTGGAGAGTAAGCCCTATTCTGTGGTCGGTGAGCCTTGACTGTG
>JAZRTW010000157.1:0-15458 GCA_045652265.1 Eubacteriales bacterium
ACGGATTACAGCTTACGTAAACTATTTTCGGCACGCCAAGGGAAAGAAGTGCCGCTACCGTCTCTTCCCCAAGCCCCTTTCGCGGCGGGTCGACTATCACGGTATCGGGCACAAAGTGCGCGCCCTCAAGCACTTTTTTGAGATTTTTCGCATCCGAGGTGTAAAACTCGGCGTTTTCTATACCGTTTTCCTTTGCTATCGCCTTTGCGTCCTCTATCGCCTCAGGTACTATCTCCACGCCGACGACCTTTTCAAAATCCTTTGCCCTTGAAAGCCCGATAATACCTATTCCGCAATAAAGGTCCAAAAGCTTTCCGCCCTCTCCCGCAAGAGTGAGCGCGTCGGAGTATATCCTCTGCGCCTGCGCTCTGTTCACCTGATAAAACGACTGCGGCGATATCCTAACGCGAAGCGAGCACATCTCGTCTGTGATATATTTTTCGCCCCACAAAAGCCTGTAGTCGTCCGATAATATCACGTTCGTGTTCTTGCGGTTGTAATTTAAGTAAATGCTCGTAACGCCCGAAAGCGCCGACATTCTCTTAATAAATTCGTCTTCCGCAGGGAGCTTTTTGCCGTTTATGACAACGCATACGCAAACTTCACCCGTCGCCTCGGCTATTCGTAAGTATAGGTGCCTTAAAAGTCCTTTTCCGCTTTCCTCATCGTAAGGTGTTACAGCAAAGTCGGTGACGTATTTTTCGAATTCTTCGACAATTTTCGCAAAAGCGGGGTTTTGCAGTTTGCAGTCGTCAACACCTATGCTTCTGTGGCTCTTTTTCATATAAAAGCCGCACTTGCCGTCTTTGCCTATAGGATATTCGACCTTATTTCTGTAGCCTTCGGTTTTTGGCGATGCAACGGTCTTTTCCACCTTCGGAAAGCCGTCCTTACCGAATACTCTGCGGTATGCCTGCACTACGGCGTTTTGCTTATATGAAAGCTCCGCGTCGTAGCTCACGTGCCTATAGGTGCAACCGCCGCACTTGCCGAAAACCTCGCAGTCGTTTTCCTCTCTGTCAGGGGAAGGTGTGATTATTTCCTCTGCCTTACCGAAGGCGTACGACGAGAGCACCTTCAAAAATTTACACCTTATGCGGTCACCGACGGCGCAAAACGGCACGTAGGTGACAAAATCCTTCATATCCGCGTCGGAATATTTGCCTACGCCGTAGCCTTCGCCCGTAACGTCGCATATATCAATTATCGCTTCATCGTTCTTTTTTATCATATAAGCTCTCCGATAAGTCTTTTTTCCTCTTCCAATACGCCTGTAATGCGCACCTTACATATCTTTCCTTTAAGATTTTCCGTGCACTTTACTGCAACGGGCATGAATGCGCTGTTATAGCCTCTGTTGTATTCGCCTTTTTTCGTTTCAAAATGAACCGTGCACTCATTTCCGACAGCTTTCTGCAAGAGAGCGTTCTTGCACTCGGCGTTTACCTTTTCAAGCTCTGCCGCTCTGCGCTTTCTTACATCGTGAGGCACGCTTCCCGCCATAGTCGCCGCAGGCGTTCCCTCTCTCTCCGAATACGGAAAGATATGTATATGGAAAAACTGCACGCTTTTTGCAAGCAAAAGTGTTTGCTCGAAGTCTTCTTCCGTTTCGCCGGGGAATCCCGTTATGATGTCTGCCGTAAGATGAAGCCCGGGCATCTTTTCGTAAAGTGCGTTTATTCGCTCTATGAGCATTTTACGGTTATATTTACGCTTCATGCCCGCAAGGACCTTATCTGCGCCGCTTTGCACGGACAGGTGTATATGCCTTTCCAGGTGTTTTATCTTCGAAAGCCTTTCGATAAATTCCTCGTTAAAGCAATACGGGTCAAGCGAGCCGAGGCGAATAAGGTATATGCCTTCTATCCTGTCTGCTTCTTCCAAGATATCGCATAGGCAGACGTCTCCTAAGTCCTTGCCGTACGAGCCCGTTTCGATGCCCGTTAGGACTATCTCTCTCATTCCCTCGGAAACTCTGCTTTTTATTTCTTCAAGGAGCTTTTTCGGCTCTTTGCTTCTGACTCTGCCGCGAAGCGACGGGATTATGCAATAACTGCACTTACTGTCACAGCCGTCCTGTATCTTTATGTTGCACTTGGTCATATACGCCGTTTGGTGCACGGCGTCGGAGCAACGCGTTTCGGAAAGTATGTCGCCGACAGCGTAAATCTGCTTTTCGGGGTGAGAGAATACGTACTTTTCGACAAGCTCTGCTATTTCGTCCTTATCGGAGTTGCCGAAGACGATATGTGCTTCGGGTATTTCTTTCCCGCTTTGGCAAAGACAGCCTGCGGCTACGATAAGCGCGTCTTCGTATTTTTGCCTAAAGCGCCTTATCGCCTGTGCGCACTTTCTTGAGCCTTCCGCCGTAACTGCGCAAGTGTTTACTATGACCGCGTCGGGTATCGCGGCGCTTCGGGCGCCGAGTATCTCAAATCCGCGCTCTGCTAGTCTGTCCGCGAGGGAGAGGCTCTCGCAGGTGTTAACTCTGCAACCGAGTGTATATATCAGCGCTTTTGGCTTTTTTTGCATATCGTTTCCCTCGCTTTCATTCTTTTTACACATTTTACCACTTTTAATGTATTTTGTAAACCGAAAACAGCAAAAATATATGCGAGGTGATATTTTATGGATAAAAGCTACGAGCTTAAGACGAAAATTTGCGAAAGGACGGGCGACGAAGTCGTCTCGGCAACGGTAATGACCGATACGGGAGAAAAAGAGCACTGTCTTTGCTCGCATTTATGCAAAGAGCCTTGTGCTATGCTCCCGAAAACACTCTTTCCCGAAACGTTTTAAGCGCACTTGTCCGCCGCCTTTTAAAAATGCGGCGGACGCTTGTTTTCGTGGGCGCGCAAAGCGGTATTTTTTTGCAAAAACTATTGCATAAATCCGTAAAATGTTATATTATGTAGTTGGTGGAAGTTTCCTATTTTTAAGACTACTTGCCGAAAGGATGTGTATATATGAGAAAGACCAAGATTATTTGTACGATAGGGCCGTCCTGCGCCGACGAAAATACGCTTCGCCGGATGTGCCTTGCGGGAATGAACGTGGCAAGACTTAACTTATCCCACGGCACGCACGAAGAACATCAGGTGATGATAGACACAATAAAGAAAGTGCGCGAGGAGCTTGAGTTGCCTATCGCGATAATGCTCGACACGAAGGGTCCCGAATATAGAATAGGCACCTTCAAAAACGAGCGCATAACGCTTAACACGGGCGACGAATTTGACTTCACGGTTGAGGACGTAGAAGGCGACGAAACGAAAGTATCCGTAAGCTACAAGGGTCTTATCGACGATCTTGAAGTCGGAGATCATATACTCGTCAACAACGGGCTCGTAATATTCGAAGTGGTTTCTCTGTCGGAAACCGCCGCGCACTGTAAGGTACTTGCGGGCGGAGAAATTTCCAACCGCAAGAGTATGAGCTTTCCCGGCAAGGTGTTAAATCAGGTGTTCTTATCCGAGCAGGATAAAAAAGACATCGTCTTCGGTATCAAAAACGATATAGACTATATCGCCGCAAGCTTCGTTTCGAGAAAGCAAGACCTCCTTGACATCAAGGAGCTTTTAAAAGCAAACGGCGGTGAAAATATAGGACTCGTCGCAAAAATAGAAAACCGCTCGGGAATAGATAACATCAACGATATCTGTGAGGAGTGCGAGGCAGTTATGATCGCAAGAGGCGACCTCGGCGTAGAAGTGCCCTTCAAGGAGCTCCCCGCTTTACAGAAGAAGCTCACAACCGTATGCAGACTTCTCGGCAAACGCATTATCACGGCAACGGAGATGCTTGAGTCGATGATCCATAACCCCCGCCCCACGAGAGCGGAGATATCGGACGTCGCAAACGCCGTATACGACGGAACTAGCGTAGTTATGCTTTCGGGAGAAACGGCGGCGGGCAAATATCCCGTAAAGACCGTCGAAACGATGGCGTCCATCTGTGAAGAAACGGAAAAGAATATCGACTACTATCATCATTTTCACGAGACGGATTTCAAGATAACGAGCAACATCGACGCTATCTCGTACGCCGCTTGCAGTATGGCATCTGCACTCGACGCGAAGGCGATAACGGTCTGCTCTATTTCGGGCGGTACGGCGTGTATGGTCTCCCGCTTCAGACCGAATATAGATATAATCGGACTTACAACGAGCCATAAAGTATGGAGAAAGCTCTCTCTTTCGTGGGGCGTTACTCCCATTTTATCGGAGGAATACCTCTCCTCGTCGGACGTGCTTTTCTATACGGCTGAAAAAATAACGCAAAAAACTTTGGGACTCAAAAAAGGGGACAACGTCATTATAGTAGGCGGCTCTATAAGCGGAAGAAGCGGAAGCGCCGACACCATAAGATTGGAAACGATTTAAATGGAAGAAAAAAGAAAGATAATTCAGTTTAAAAACATCATAAAAAGCTTCGAGGACGGCCAGGTAATATTAAAGGGCGTAAACCTCGATATATACGAAAACGAATTTGTAACGCTTCTCGGCCCTTCGGGCTGCGGAAAGACCACGCTTTTGCGTATCCTCGGTGGCTTTTTGGACGCGACAGAGGGTACGGTGCTCTTTAACGGCGAGGATATCAGTAACGTGCCGCCTTACAAAAGAGAGCTTAACACGGTATTCCAAAAATACGCGCTTTTTCCGCACATGAACGTGTACGATAACGTAGCCTTCGGCTTAAAGATAAAGAAGGAGCCCAAGGACGTTATTGAGCAAAAGGTCATGCGTATGCTTCGTCTTGTAAATTTGCAGGACTTTGCAAAGCGTAACGTAAACGAGATGAGCGGCGGTCAGCAACAGCGAGTTGCCATAGCAAGAGCACTCGTAAACGAGCCGAGCGTGCTCTTACTCGACGAGCCTCTCGGCGCACTCGACTTAAAGCTTCGCAGAGAGATGCAAAGGGAGCTCAAGCGTATACAAAAAGAGGTCGGCATCACCTTTATCTTCGTAACGCACGACCAAGAGGAAGCGCTCACGATGTCCGATAAGATAGTCGTAATGAACGAGGGCGAGATACAGCAAGTCGGCTCTCCCAAAGAGGTCTACGAGCACCCCGCAAACGAATTCGTCGCACGCTTTGTCGGCGACACCAACATCATCGACGGCGTTATGGTATCCGACGGGCTCGTTATGTTCGAGGACAAAAAGTTTAAGTGTAACATAAGCGGATACTATCCGAATGAAAAGGTGGACGTAGTGCTCCGCCCCGAATACCTTGAGATAGTCCCCAGAGAAAAGGGTATGCTTAAGGGCGTCGTGAAATCGCATATATTTAAGGGCGTTCACCACGAAATGACGGTTGAGACGAGAGTCGGTACGTCCATCACTGTACAGCTTCAGCTTTCACAAGACAGACCCGTCTTCAACGACGAGGCAAACGAAAAGATAAGCGCCAGCGACTTTTTACTTGACCTTGAAGACCTTGAGGATATATCCGATGCAAAGGTCATCGCGCTCGCTTCGGCGCAGGCGTGGGATAACGACACGGAGGAGCTTATATCCATAAAGGACGTAAGCTATGACATACGCCGCGAAGTCGGAACATATCCCGTAACCTTCTCCACAAGCGCGGGCACATCTATCACGGTCATCGCCGTGGTCAAAGAGGAAAACCGCGTGGTAAGTAAGGTCTACGAGGAAGAGATATACGCGATGAACTTCTTCAGAAAAGTCGAAGATATCCAAGAAAGTATCGCCCTCGAAACAGACCTCAAAATGTGGGCAAACGCTTCCGCGTGGAGCCTTGAAGACGGCGAAAACGTCGAAATAACAGACGTTAAGTACGACTTCGACCCCGAAAACGTCACTCCCGGCGTATACGACGTCACCTTTGCAACGAGAGGATATGAATATCTCGTTTCCTCCAACAGAGAATACGAGGTCGGAAGCGAGGTCGGACTTTCCTTCAGACCCGAGGATATACACGTTATGGAGAAGGGAGGAAGCTTCTAAAGTTGAAAAAACTAAAGGCTTTAAGCTACCCCTACGTAATTTGGATCGCCATAATGATACTCGTGCCGATGCTTCTTATCGTGTTCTACGCCTTTACGGAAAAGGGCAACGACGTCACGGTAATTCGCTTCACCCTAGAAAATTTCGTCCGATTCGTAACTGATAAGACCTTTTTAGAGGTGCTTGCACGCTCGCTTTACATCGCCGTTTTAACAACGGCAGTATGCTTTATCGTCGGTTATCCCACAGCGTATATAATCTCGCGACTCGGCGACAGAAGCAATATCATTATGGTGCTTTTAATAACTCTCCCCACGCTCGTAAATATGCTCGTGCGCACTTACGCGTGGAGAAGTATTCTCGGGGAGGGCGGTATCATAAGCTCCGCTTTGGCACTTATCGGCTTTGAGGGCGTGGGGCTTACCGAAACGACCTTCGCCGTCGTTTTGGGTATGGTCTACAACTTCTTGCCCTTTATGATACTGCAGATAAACACGTCTTTATCGAAAATGGATAAAAGCTATATCGAAGCGGCAAACGACCTCGGCGCTTCAAACGTCAAGGCGTTTTTGAAGATAACCTTCCCGCTTTCTCTTCCGGGAGTAATTTCGGGAATCACGCTCGTATTTTTACCCTCGGTATCCAGCTTCTTTATACCGAGCCTTCTCGGCGGACGCGACTTCATGCTTTTAGGCAACCTCATCGAAGCGCAGTTTACCAAGGGCTCTTGGAATTTCGGAAGCGCGATATCGCTTGTGATGGCAGTAATAATTTTAATTTCGATGTTCCTTACCAAAAAGCTGGATAAGGATCCCGAAAGCGCGGGAAAGGAGTGACGGTATGAAGAAAAAAAGTAAAGGTATTCTTTCTAAAATCGTACTCGCTCTCGTGCTCATATTCTTTTATCTGCCGATAATCCATATCATCGTGTTCTCCTTTAACGGCGATAAATCCGTAATAAAGCTCGACGGCTTCTCGCTACAGTGGTACGAAAGGCTCTTTTCAGACAGAGATATGCTTATGTCCATATTCTACACGGTGGTTATAGCAGTTATAGCCACGGTCGTTTCGACGGTGGTCGGCACGGTAACGGCGATAGGTCTTTCCAAATCAAAAAAATGGCTTCAGACCTGTGTTGAGCAGGTGAATAACTTACCCGTTTTAAATCCCGAAATAGTTACTGCAATAGGCCTTATGATGCTTTTCACCGCCTTTGCCGTCGAAAAGGGCTTTTTGACGCTTCTACTTGCTCACATTATGTTTTGTACCCCCTACGTTATGCTTTCGGTCACGCCGAAGCTTCGCAGGCTCGACCCGAATATAATGGACGCGGCGATGGACCTCGGCGCAACGCCTATGCAGGCGCTTACTAAGGTCATCGTGCCGCAGATAATGCCGGGTGTCATCTCGGGCGCGCTTATCGCGTTTACGATGTCGTTTGACGACTTCATTATTTCATACTTCGTATCGGGTAACGGCGTTCAGAATATTTCCATATACGTCTACGCAATGGGAAAGAGAATGAACCCGTCGGTAAACGCACTTTCCACGCTTGTAATCATCGTCGTGGTGCTTGCGCTTACACTCGTAAACGTCGTTCCGATGATAAAGGAACACAGAGAAAAGAAAAAAGAAGCTCTTGCAAGAGCATAAATAAACTAAAAAAGGAGATTAAACCATTGAAAAAAATCGTTTCCCTTGCACTCGTTATCGTTATTATGCTTACGTCTTTTATTGCCTGCAGTAATGAAAAGCAAAAAGAGGCGATAGAAAAATACGGCTCTGCCACGCTTAAAGTATTTCTTCCCGGTGAATACATCAACAAGGATATAGTTAAAGAATTCGAAAAGACCTACGGCGTAAGAGTTATACTTGAGCTTTTTGACTCAAACGAAATGATGTACACGAAGCTTCAGTCGGGCAGTAAGTATGACCTTCTTATCCCCTCGGATTATATGGTCGAGCGCCTCATAAATGAGGGCCAGGTCACAAAGCTTGATACGTCAAAGATACCGAACCTTTCAAATCTTTCGAAGGATATCCCCTACGGAAGCTATAAGGATTACAAGATGGAAGACTACGGCGTGCCTTATTTCTGGGGAAGCGTCGGCATCGTATATAACCACACGAAGATTGCGAAGGAGACTGTCGAATCGCAAGGATACTCCATTCTCCACAACCCCGATATTAAGGGCAGAGCGTACGTTTACGATTCCGAAAGAGATTCGTTTATGATGGCGTTCAAGGCGCTTGGCTATTCGATGAACACCTCAAACGAAGAGGAGATAAACGAAGCTTATGATTGGCTTATTAAGATGGACGAAACGATAGACCCCTCCTACGTTACGGACGAGGTCATCGACTCTATGGCATCGGGACTTAAAGACCTTGCTATCGTGTATAGCGGAGACGCGGCGTATATCTTGAGCGAAAACGAGGATATGAGCTACTTTATGCCAAAAGAAGGCACAAATATATGGACAGACTATATGGTCATTCCCGAAAACGCCGAAACACCCCTTCTTGCTTATGAGTTCATCAATTTTATGCTCACCTACGACGCGGCGTACGCTAACTCCGAGTACGTCGGTTACACCTCTCCCGTAGGCGCAGTCGTCACAGACCTCACGAAAGAGGAAGCACCTTACGAGGGCAACGAGGCGTATATCGCAACTATACGCGAAAAGGACGAATTTTTCTACTTCAACAACGACCTGCAAAAGAAGCTCTCGGAGCTTTGGGTAAAGGTTCTCGCGCACTGATATGCCAAAGAGTATAAATCAAAAATCGAAGCTTTTGTACGTGCTCCGATTTCTTGAAGAGCATACCGACGCAGAGCATCCGGCAACCGTTGAACAGATAATCGCGCACCTTGCGTCCTGCGGTATCAGCGCGGAGCGAAAGAGCATATATTCGGATATAGACGTTCTCACCGCATTCGGAGCAGACATCGAAAAGTGCCGCTCAAAGACCGTGGGATATTATATGGCAAGCCGAGCCTTTGAGCTTCCCGAATTAAAGCTCCTTGTCGACGCGGTGCAAAGTTCGAAGTTCATAACCGAAAAAAAGAGCCGCGCGCTCATTAAGAAGATAGTAAGTCTCACAAGCGAGCACGAGGCAAAGCAGCTCGACAGACAAGTAAACGTCGCCGACAGAATAAAGACCGCAAACGAAAGCATATATTACACCGTCGACGATATACACAGAGCGATAGCGGAGGATAAGAAGATATCCTTTAAATATTTCGAATGGAGCGCGGATAAAGAAAAGCTCCTTCGCCGTGGCGGAGAAAGGTATACCGTCAGCCCCTATACGCTCGTTTGGGACGATGAAAACTATTATCTCATCGCGCGCGATAACGAAGCGGGCGAAAACCGCCATTTCAGAGTCGATAAGATGCTTCACCTCGACATTTTGGACGAAGCGCGCGATATGAGCACCAGCCCCAAGGACGGCGTGGTAAGCTATTCGAAGAAGCTTTTCGGTATGTTCGGCGGCACGGAGCAAATGGTGACGCTTTCTTGCCAAAACAGCCTCGCGGGAGTCATAATCGACCGCTTCGGAGCGGAAGTGGCATTTAAAAAAGAAAAGGGCGCGGAAAATTTTGAAGTTTCCGTCAAGGTGGTTTTAAGCCCCGTATTCTATTCGTGGCTTACCTCGTTCGAAGGAAAGATAAAGCTCATCTCCCCCGAAAGCGCCGTCGAAAGCTACCGCGAATTTTTGAAAAAAGCGCAAATTTAGGCACATTAGAAAAAGGACGGAGAAAATTCTCCGTCCTTTTTAGGTCGTAGAGTAAGAGGCGTGCACGCCCGTTTTTGTGCGGACGTCCTAGGGACGCCCTATTGATTTATTACTTTTGGCGTGGTATAATATAAATATAACGATATTCACTTTTGAAGGAGGAGCTTATGTCTGTTTCGGACAAGGACGGCGCTTTATTTAAATATCACCGCGTCGACGCGTCGCGTCAAAGCTACGATATGCGCTGCCACTTTCACGACAAAACGGAGCTCATATACGTGACGAGCGGCAAACTGCGGCTTTGCTTGGATCAAACCGTAATAACCTTGGGCGCGGGCGAGCTTTGCTATATAAGCGGCGGCGTTCTTCACGGCGCTGTCGGCACGGACTGCGTATTTGAATCCCTCGTTTTCGACGTTTTATCCGTTTTGGGACAAAATTCCTCTTTGAGAGAATATATTACAAAAATCGAAGCGGCTTTTTCCGTAGGAAACTGCCGATTTGACGCTCAAGGCGCCGCCCTTCGTATCTTTTCTGCCGCAAAAAATCAAAAAAAGGCATGGGAACTTCACGTCATATCCGCACTCTGCGATTTTTACGCAGGTATAGCGGAGCTTTGTGAAAACAAAAACACCGCAAACGACAGGCACTCTCTTTGGCAGGTGAAGACCGCCATAGCTTACATAGAGGCGAATTACAAAGAAGCCGTAACTTTAGAGCAGATAGCACGCGTAGCGGAGCTTTCGCCGAAATATTTTTGCAGATATTTCAAATCCGTCACAAACCGTACGCCGATAGATTATCTTAACTTATACCGTATCGAAACGGCGTGCAAGCTCCTTGACGAAGGCTTTTCGGTTGCGGACGCAGCTTGCAAATGCGGCTTTTCCGACGTAAGCTATTTCGTAAGGGCGTTTAAAAAATATATGAGCGTGACGCCAAAACAATACGCGCTAAAGAAAGGCAAAACAACGTGCTGACATCTATTGAAAACATAAAAAACAGAATAGAAAACGGCTCGTACGATACCCGATTTTTAAGGCTTTACGAGCGCATAAATCCACAGAAAAAAAGATATCTCGCCGCCGCAAATGAGTTCGAAAAACGCTTCGGGGATAAGAGATGTTTTATAATATCCGTCCCTGCGCCGATAACTTTCGCAGGCAGTGCCGAAAGCGGCGTCGCCATTACGTCTTCCGTGGGGCTTGATATGATAGCCGTTACGGCAAAGCGCGATGACGGTAAGATAGTCTTTCATTTTGCACACAAGGACGAGCCCCTTTCAATCGACTTATCAAGCCTTGACGTACGCGAAGACGAAAAAGGAAAGCCCGAAGGCCTTATACGCGCTATAGCGGCGGGCTTTGCAAAATGGGAGCTTAAGGTTGGCGGATTCGAAGCCTACGTGCAGTCCGACGTTTTGCCCGACTGCTCGTTTTTGCCCTGCCTTGAAGTGCTTTGCGGCTCGGTGCTTGCGTATCTTTACAACGACGACGGCATTGCGCCGTACAAGATCGCGCTCATAGCTCGAAAGGCGCAAAGTGAAATTTACGGCGCACCCTGCAGCCTTGAAAATGCGCTCACCTGCGCTATGGGCGGCACTTTAAAGATAGATTTTGCGGATATTGAGTATCCCGATTTCAAAAAGATTCCCTTCGAGCCCGAACGAAACGCTTACGTGCTTTGCACGGTAAACACTGGCGCTCGCCGTGCCCGCCCTTTGCTTAATGAAACGCAAACGGTAGAGCTCTTGTGCGAGCATCTCGAAAACGATGACTTCGAAGGCTTCATTACCGCGCTTCGCTCTTACGGCAGTCGCAGGCGCGGCAAGGCGATAACGCTATGCAAAAATGCTCTCGGTAAAAAAGGCGCGCTTTATTTGCGAAATGACACCTTGTTTGCATACGTGCCCAAAGAAAAATTAAAAGAATTCAAGCAAAAAACGGAAGCTGTGTTCGGAAAAAGCGCCGTGCGTGCAATATCCGTGCGTCAGTGCGGCACGGCTTTCTTTGCGTGAGGTAGTCTTGTATGAAACTCGTTATTTTAACTGCTCTCGGAGTTGGAGGAGCAACCGTTTTCGGCGCTCTGCTCGGCTTTTTATTCAAAAAAACGTCGCATAAATTCAGCGACGTCGTGTTAAGCTTCGCCGCAGGCGTAATGATGTGTGCGGCAGTATGCGGACTTATAATGCCCTCTCTTGAAGGTCAAAACAAGCTCGGCATACTGATAACCTCGGCAGGCGTATTATGCGGCGCGGTAATGTTAAATCTCATCGACCGTGTCGTACCTCACTTACACAGAATGGCGGAAAAAGACTACGAAAGCCACCCCGCAGTAAACGAGCGCGTCGGTAAGATACTTTTGTTCGTGCTTGCGATAGCGATACATAACTTTCCCGAAGGTATCGCGGCAGGTGTGGGATTCGGTACGGGCAACGACGCGGACGCTATAACCATCGCGGGCGGTATCGCACTCCAAAACATACCCGAGGGTATGGTCATAATCGGCCCGATGATTTCGGTGGGTATCGGCAAGGGGAAAACGTTTTTGATTGCCGCCGCGACGGGACTTATAGAGGTGGTCGGCACGCTTATCGGATATTGCTTCGTTTCTCTTTCTACGGCGATACTTCCGTTCGCCCTCGCTTTCGCGGGCGGCACGATGCTTTATATAATAAGCGACGAGATGATCCCCGAAACTCACGCACACGGCAACGAAAGATCTTCGACATACTCTCTTCTTTTCGGATTCCTGCTTATGCTCTGCGTGGACTTTTTCTTGGGATAAGCTATCTAAACGGGCGTGCTCGCCCGTCTAATCCCTAATGCCTAAAAAACGCTCCCGATTTCTCGGGAGCGTTTTTATTGTTATCTTATTTCGTCTGTGTCAATGCGGTTGAGAGTGATGATGTAGGTTTTTACCGTTCCCGCGTCCTGCGTGAAGTTGATTCCCTCTTCCATAAGCTCCTTACCCGTCTTGACGATATCCTTTTCCGTACCTTCATCGTCGATGTTATGGAGAGTATATTCTCTGTCCTCCATAAGACCTGCAAGCTGTACGGTCTGTCTCATTATCATTGAAGACAAGCCTCTGGATACGACAAGCATTCCTTCCTGCCAGTCTTCTCTGTAAAGCTGGTATGCCTGCCAAGCCTTGTTGTCAGCCTTTACTTCAAGAAGCTGATAGTAGCTTCCGTACCAATACGGACGAAGTTGTGCAAACTCTTGTGTGAATCCGACTATTTTATCAAAGTTCTCACTCTCGCTGTTAAAACCGCTCGGACCTTGTATGCTCATAGAGGAGCTGTATAAACATCTTGAATTGTACTCGTTGGAGCTTACAGGATATCCCGCAGCCGTGAGAGGAACCCAAAGAGCAAGGTTCTGCGTCATCTTCTGGTGTGCCTCGTAGAATGAAGCCGAATCGCCGGGATTGTTGAAGTCCGTTCTCCAAAGAGAAACCGAACGGCGCACAAGCTCAATGTCAAGACGTCTGCCGCCGGAAGCGGTGTTGTCGAGGAAGAAGTTGGGATTATACGCTCTTAAAGCGTCCCAAAGCTTATATTCGTTCGTGGTCCACTTATTTTCAGTGTAACCTTTTCTGTAGAATTTGGAGTCTTTTTCATCTTTAACGTCAACGTCCGTATTTACGAGCTGATACTGCATATCGGTAAACATCCAGCTTCTCAAAGGAGCGTTGCAGTTATCAAGACGGACACAGTCGACGCCCTTGACGTCATACATATACTTGTAGTAATCAATGAGCTTATTAAGAACGGAATCTTTGCTCATGTCAAGTCTGCTTCCGTAAGTAACGTCGGTTTCGGATACGGTTCTGACAAGGAAGTCGCTGTCTACGAGATTGTCGAGGTTGGGATACTTGTCTTTATACTGCGCTATCTCTTCTTGTGTCAAAATATTCGTCTTGGTGGGACCTGCCGTCTCGGCTAAACCGCCGCCGTTGGGATAGGGGTATTCGCTGTGGGAAAGTCGTCTGTCGAATATCATCCACCAAACCATAAATCTCAACTTTGTGTTATTTTCTGCGTTGGTATCGTCTACGAACTTACCTATTTCTTCAAGTCCGTTCGGGAACAAGAAATCGTTTTCAATATAGTCGCCCATAAACTCTACCCAAGCAGGATATTTTGCGTTGGGAGAAGACGAGTTGTTAAAGGTCGTCGTGGGATTTCCTGCGATAAAGGTCTTCCATTTTGCCTTATCGCCTGCTTTATCGGTGTTAAACGCCGCTTTCGATGAGTAAATAAGGTTGCTGTTCCAACCTGCATCAAACCAAAGAAGGTCGATTGCCGCACCCGCTTTTATATAATTGTTAAAGCTCGTCTTAACCGTTTCTGCGTACGTGCCGCCCCAGAAATTTACAGCGATGGGGGAAACGAAATTGTTTTCGTTGGTGGGATCGCTGTCGTTATCGGGAGTGTAGTGAGAGAACATCATCTCTCTCCAGATATTGTGACCGTACTCGCGGTCGCCCTCAAAGTACGTGAGGACGATTCTGGGAGCTTCGATGGACTCGCCGGGCTCAAGGAAGGTGGAGAGGTTTTGCTGACCTGCCATAATAACAGCGTTGCCTTCGCCGTCCTTTTTGAATCTTCCTTCCCACTGGCCGGACCAGCCTATAGCCATCATAATTCCCTTGTCGTCGCCGATAAGGTCAAAATAGGGGAAGCCGTCGCCCGAGGAAGAAAATCCTATACCCGTAGAATCTCCCGAGGGGTAGAATACGGTGTTTTGGTTGGTTATGCCAACTGCGCCGGGAGTTTCGAATTTGGGTTCAACGAAACTCTTCGTGAGGTTTCTTTCGACCAAGTCAAAGTCCGATTCAGCCGCGTCGCTTCCGATAAGAGTCGTAAGCTTAATGGGGCCGTTTCCTTTTGCGAGAGGATATTTAGCATCGATTGCGTAAAAATCCTTGATAACGGGTGAGCGCTTATCGGACACGTTTTCTACAACCGTCTTGATATCGGCAGTAGGTACGTCGCCGTAAAGAATGACCGTCGTTGTGAACGTAAGTCCCGAAGCGGAATCCGTGTAAGTCTTCGTAAGGTACTTGTCGCCGTTTTCTTCGGTTTCGGTAACGTCGCTTGCCGTCCATCTTTTCTTAAGGTCGTCAAAAGACAGTTCGGTATCCGACGCGTTGCCGCCGCCGAGAGCCGCTACTTCTTGAATTCCGGCGGAGAATATAGCGCCGCCCTCAAGCTGTTCTCTTACCCATTTTTCAAGCTCGGCACGCATTTTTGCGTATTGGCTCGTTTTGTGATACTGGGGATAGAACGTATCCGTAATAACAATTTTTCCGTCATCTTCGTTTACATTCACGTTTTGCTCGTTATCCTTGTCGGGATTATCGGGCGTTTCGGGGGTTTCGGGTTTTCCGCAACCCGCAAACGCAGATACCATCATAAGTATCGCCATCGCGAGTGCAAGAAATTTTGCAAATCTTGTCTTCATTTATGAAGCCTCCTTATATTAATACAGCTTATTCTAACATAATCATAAACAAATTTCAATATATATATTGCATATTATTTGTGTATTTTATGTGGCTATTTGCACAAAAGAGGGATTAGGGACAGGCGCACCCCAAGAGTGCTTCCTTCGGGCGTGTTCGCCCCTACTGCCTCTTTAACTTCGCGTACGCCGCCATAAGCTTCTTCGTGCCTACCTTATCAAACGCCACTTCGTAAAGCGTATCGCCGCCGAGGCTTGTGACGCCGACAACGAGCCC
>JAZRTW010000158.1:0-6351 GCA_045652265.1 Eubacteriales bacterium
GGCCCGTGTATGCCCGAAAGTTTACCGCCGCTTACGGCTTGCATTACCGCTTTTACGCTGTAAGCATATCCTTCAAGCATATTGTCCATTCTCGTGAGCATATCTATATGCTTGCTTGTTTCAGCGCGTTTAAGAAGAAGGCTTTGAAGTTCGGTGCCGTTTTTTGAAAGCGTAGAATTTACTTCGTCAAGCTCTTTTGTGCGATTATTTAATATGTCAAGCTTTTCTGAAAGCAAGCCTTCTTGTTCTTCTTTCAGTCTTTTCGTATTATTGTATCTTTCGGTATAAGCTGAATTGATAAGACCTTCATTTTCGTCAGCGGTGCTTAATTCGTCGACACGAAGTTTAAGCTGTGAAACTGCCGCTTCTGCGCTTGTTTTTTGAAGCTTGAGGTCGGTTATGTCACCTGCGCCGAGCTCTTTCTTTAAAGCAAGATTTCCTATCTCAAAATCAAGGTTAAAGAGTTTCGAGGAAACAGCGCTTATATGTTCCTCGGCGGTAGCAATATCCTTTTCAAGCTGCGCCGTTTTATCGTTAAGTTTACCTGTCTTGTCATATTCGGCGTCAAAGAGTTCTTTTTCCGAAACGAGTTTTTTATTAAGCTCATCACTTAATAAATTGATATCCGCAAGTCTCTCTTCAAAGTGAGCAAGATCGTTTTGCAAAATGCTCTTTCTCTCGGAAAGCTCACTCATATGATGCTCATGATTTTTGATTCCGTCGCGGTTTTCTTCTATTGCTTCGTTATTTTTCTGTATTTGACTGCGGAGTTGTTCAGTGTTTGATTCGCAGTCTATTATCTCATTTTCGCAGATTTCCAGCTTTCTTTTAGCACTTTCGTATGCGTTTTGTATCTTCTCTTTTTCTTTGGAAAGGCTGTCAATCTCATCCATCCAGAGAGAAACTTCGAGAGTTTTTGCTTCCTTGTAAAGCACAAGATATTTTTCGGTTTTCTCCGCCTCTTTACGCATAGGCTCAACCCTTGACGTAATCTCGCCGAGTATATCCGTAAGTCTTACGAGATTGTCTGCCGTAGCGCTTAAATTCTTCTCTGCATCTTTCTTTTTATGCTTATATTTGGATACACCTGCAGCTTCGTCGATCATTTCACGGCGTGTATCGCTTTTTGATGAAAGTATCTCCGCTACCTGACCTTGACCGATTATCGAATATCCGTCTCTTCCGATACCCGTATCCAAGAAAAGCTCATATATATCTTTGAGTCTTACTTCTTTTTTGTTTATGTAATATTCGCTGTTTCCGCTTCTTGAATAATGACGGGTGACGATTACCTCTTCGCTGTCATTTTTAAGTCCACCGTCGCTGTTATCCATACACAAGGAGACTTCTGCAAAGCTTGCAGGACTTCTTCCCTGCGCTCCGCTGAAAATAACGTCTTCCATTTTTGAACCGCGAAGGCTTTTTGAGCTGATTTCGCCCAAAACCCATCTTATAGCGTCGGAAACGTTTGATTTACCGCTTCCGTTGGGGCCGACGATGGTCGTTATGCCCTTACCGAAGTAAAATCTTGTGGTATCTACAAAGGATTTAAATCCTTGCATTTCAACATATTTTAAATACAAAACAGCACCTCAAATTTTTATTTTCCGTTTATGCTTCCGAACAGTATAAGCGCTTCCTTTGCCGCTTGTTGTTCGGCTTCCCTTTTGGTTCTTCCAGTTCCTTTTCCGATTACATTACGGTTGAGCTTCGCTACCATAACGAAGGTCTTGTCATGGTCAGGGCCGATCTCATCTTCAAGCTCGTATTCAAGTAGTTCTCCGGGGGCTTGCTGTACGAGATGTTGAAGCTGTGACTTATAATCTTCAACTTTTTCGGTGTTCATTATGGAAGAAATCTTATCGCGTAAATTGTTTAATATAAACTCTGAAGCGGGTTTTAGTCCGCCGTCTTTGTATATCGCGGCAATTATTGCTTCAACCACGTCTGCAAGAACGCTTTTTCTTTCGCGTCCGCCCGTGTTTTCTTCACCTTTTCCGAGTAATATGTAATTGCCTAAATTTAATTTTTTGGCAATTACATAAAGACTGTCTTCGCATACGACCGCTGCACGAAGCTTTGTAAGTTCCCCTTCGGGACATTCCGGAAAATTTACGCAAATATACTCGGATACAACAAAGGAAAGTATCGAATCGCCGAAAAATTCAAGACGTTCGTAAGAATGAACCTTGCTTTCCGTATCGTGCTGTGCGTTTGCTTCGTTTGCATACGAGCTGTGAGTAAGCGCACGAATAAGGGCGCTTTTGCTGTTAAAAGTATAATCTATTTTTTTTTCGAGCTGTGAAAGCGCTTTGTTATTTAACATCTTCACTTACCTCACTGTCAAGCTGGCTTGTGATCTTATCAATGAGACCGTTATTAACAAGCTTTACCGCTTGCGCTATCGTATGGTATATTGCAACTTTATCCGAACTTCCGTGAGCTTTTACAACTGTCTTTTTTACGCCCAAAAAGGGAGCTCCGCCGTAAACTCTGTAATCAAGAGAATCCTTGAAGGCGCTGACCTTCTTTTTAACGAGTAGATATGCAATAGCTGATAAAATTCCGCTTTTGAACATCTTTTTGATTTCTGCGCCGAAATATTTTCCGCCGCCTTCCAAGGTTTTGAGCGCAATATTGCCGGAAAAGCCGTCGGTTACGACGACATCGCAGACATCTGTGTAAAGATCTCTGCCTTCAATGTTTCCTATAAAATTAATTTCTTCGTTATTCTTCAAAAGATTATGTGCTTCTCTGTGCTCGGGCGTCCCCTTCGATTCTTCCGTGCCGTTATTAAGAAGAGCAACTTTAGGTGACTCTATGCCGAATGCACAATTCATATAAATGCTTCCCATAGTTGCATATTGAGACAAATATTCTGCCTTAAATTCGGAATTTGCTCCTGAATCAATAAGAAGCTTTCTTCCGAAAGGAATCACGCCCGCAAGAGCGGCTCTCTTAATTCCTTTAATTCTCTTTATGATAAGGCTTGAACCGCATAAAAGCGCGCCGGAATTTCCTGCGCTTATCATTGCGTCTCCTTCACCTTTCGCAAGCAGATCGAAAGCAAGTCCCATAGAGCTTGTGCGATTCTCTCTTAAAATAGATGTAGGCTCATCACACATAGTAATAACGTCTGGAGTGTGGGCGATCTTAATACGTTTGTTGTTCTCGGCACCAATATCCCTTAAGCAATTTTTAATTTTTTCTTCATCACCCGTTAAAAGTATATCTACTTCAAGCTCATTTGCGGCTTGTACTGCGCCGTAAACTATTTGCTCGGGTGCGTTATCTCCGCTCATTGCATCAACGATTATTTTCATAATTCACCTTAATTGTTTTCTGTTACGATTTCTTTTATCTTCTCTATCGCTCTTTGCGAAATGTGTCTGTTTTTCTCTTGTTTACCGCCTTTTACCTTGTATTCCAAAGGCCGCATTATTCCGAAATTTACGTTCATCGGTTGAAAATGCTTACTGCTTGTGGCTGGATTTGAAATATACATAGCAAGCGCACCGGTTGCTGTAAGATCGGTATAGTCGGGCGGCTCAAGTCCCAATACGTCTCTTGCTGCGCTGATTCCCGCAACAAGTCCGGAAGCTGTAGACTCTACGTATCCTTCAACGCCCGTTATCTGTCCCGCAAATCTGATTTTTCGGTTTGTCCTTAACGCATAAGTGCTGTCAAGACAACCCGGTGAATATATATAAGTGTTTTTGTGCATTACACCGTAGCGCTGAAACGATGCGTTTTCAAGCCCCGGTATCAAGCCGAATACCTCTTTTTGCGCACCAAAGGTCAAATGCGTTTGGAATCCTACTATGTTATAAAGTGTTTTCGCGGCATTATCTGCGCGAAGCTGAACGACTGCGTAAGGCATTTCTTCGCTTCCGGGATATGTAAGCCCCACGGGCTTTAGGGGGCCGAACAACAGAGTATCGTGCCCTCTTTTTGCCATTTCTTCAACGGGCATACAACCCTCGAATACAGTTATCGCCTTCTCAAATTCGTGGAGCTCGGCAGTTGGTGCGTTTATAAGGGCTTCATAGAATCTGTCGTACTGCTCTTTGTTCATGGGACAGTTTACATAGTCTGCGTCGCCTTTTCCGTAACGGGAAGCAAAAAACGCTTTCGACATATCAATACTGTCAAACGAAACTATCGGTGCGGCGGCATCGTGAAAATACAAGAAGCTGTCGCCTAAAAGACGTTTCATTTCCTCGACCATACCTTGACTTGATAAAGGACCCGTGGCGATAACGGTGTATTCGTCTTCATTGATTTTAGCCACTTCACCGCTTATAACGGTAATGTTAGGCATCGATTTTATCTTATCCGTTATATAGTTTGAAAAGCCGTCTCTGTCGACTGCAAGAGCTCCGCCCGCAGGCACTTCGTTATTATCGGCTGCTTCCATAATGAGAGAGCCTTGAAGCCGCAGTTCCTCTTTTAAAAGACCAACGGCGTTTTCAAGTCCTCTTGCTCTTAATGAATTAGAGCAGACGAGTTCGGCGAAGTAGTCCTTATGGTGTGCGGGAGTGCGCTTTTCAGGCTTCATTTCGTAAAGCTCGACATCAATACCGCGTTTTGCGATTTGATATGCCGCCTCCGAGCCGGCAAGTCCCGCGCCGATAACTTTAATCTTCATTGTGGTTCTCCGCTGTATAATCGCAGTTTTCATTTGAGCAATAAATCTTATTCTTGCTCTTTTTATAAAGTAAAGTACTTTCGCATTTAGGGCACTTTTCTTCTACAGGTACGTCCCACGTTGAGAAAGTGCAGGTCGGGTAGTTTTCACAGCTGTAAAAGATTTTTTGAGTTTTCGTGCGCTTTTGTACGATCTTGCCTTTGCAAACGGGACACAATGCACCCGTTTCTTTTGTAATGGATTTAGTGAATTTACACTTGGGATAATTCGAACACGCAAGGAAGCTGTTAAATCTTCCTTTTCTTAAAACAAGCTCTCCACCGCAGAGCTCACATTTTTCACCTGTTGGAGCGGCTGCTTGTTTTTTCTCCACCGCTTTACCGCTATTGTCGATTGACTTGGTATTTTTACATTCGGGATAGTTGGGGCAAGCTGCAAAACGGCCAAAGCGTCCTTTTTTTATGACCATTGTTGCGCCGCATTTTTCGCATATTATGTCGCATTCTTTATCGGGAATCTCCAAAGCTTTGCCGTCCATTGTTTTCTCTGCTTTATCAAGCTCTGCCTTAAAATTGGTATAAAAACCG
Organism: Eubacteriales bacterium; assembly: GCA_045652265.1. Classification (GTDB taxonomy): domain Bacteria; phylum Bacillota; class Clostridia; order Oscillospirales; family CAG-272; genus CALCTE01. Next base: position 5,236 of record JAZRTW010000158.1, read on the forward strand.
TCAAGAACTTCGTTTGTATTCTTTTCTCCTACCGAAATATCATCAAGGTCACTTTCCATATTTGCGGTAAATTCATAGTTGATGATATCCGAAAAATGTTCTTTCATTACCTTTGTTGTTACTTCCCCTAAAGACGTCGGCTTTAAGGATTTTCCCACACGTTCTACGTAATCGCGCTGAATGATGGTCATTATCGTAGGTGTATAGGTACTTGGACGTCCTATGCCCTTTTCTTCAAGTGCCTTGATAAGACTGGCTTCGGTATAACGAAGAGGCGGCTCGGTAAAATGCTTTGAAGGGTCAATATTCAAAATAGACAAAACATCGTTTTCAAACAGTTCTGGAAGCGCTGTTTGCTTTTCTTTTACTTTTTCATCGTTAAGTTCTTCGTAGACAGCCAAAAATCCCGCGAATCTTACCGTGTTGCCGTTTGCGTGGAATATGCTCTTTCCGCAGATTATGCTTGCACTTACCGTATCGTATTCGGCATTTTCCATTTGGCTTGCAATAAATCTGTCCCAGATAAGCTTATAAAGCTTATATTGGTCGGGAGTTAAATGTGCCTTTACCGCTTCGGGAGTAAGGTTTACGCTTGAAGGACGGATAGCTTCGTGTGCATCTTGGGAATTAGCGCGCATTTTGTAAGTTCTGAATTTAGCGGGAGCAAACTTTTCTCCAAAATGTTCGATGATGTATTCTTTCGCCGCTTCAGCAGCTTCGTTTGCTATGCGAAGCGAGTCGGTTCTGATATAAGTTATAAGACCTTGTGTGCCACCGTTAGAAGTACCTAAATTTATACCTTCATAAAGCTCTTGTGCAAGCTTCATTGTTTTCTGCGAATTGAAGTTGAGTCTTCTGTTGGCTTCCTGCTGCATAGATGATGTTGTAAAAGGAGGTGCGGGGGAGCGACGTTGTACGCTCTTCTTTATTGAGCTTACGGTAGGTGTTCCGCTTTTTATATCATCAAGTATTTCAAGCGCTCTTTTTTCGTTAGCTATCGTTTCCTTTTTCTTTGGATTTTGCGAAAAATAGCTTGCGTTGAAAGTATCGTTTCTTTCGGTTTTAAAGGTGCCTTCTATCTCCCAATATTCCTCGGGTACAAAGGCGTTTATCTCT
>JAZRTW010000159.1:0-18930 GCA_045652265.1 Eubacteriales bacterium
GCCATTTTCTTTTCCTGTCCTTTCGTAATATTTTTCGTACGCTTTAATGATATTCTGCACAAGGCGGGGGCGTACGACGTGTTTTTCTGTGAATTTTATAAGAGAAATATCTTCAACATCTTTAAGAACTTTTACTGCTACAACAAGTCCGCTTTTTTTGATGGACGGAAGGTCTATCTGGGTGGCGCCGACGTTGATTACAGCTTTTGAGTTGAAACCAAGCCTTGTGAGGAACATTTTCATCTGTTCGGGGGTCGTGTTCTGGGCTTCGTCAAGAATTATGAAGGAATCGTCAAGAGTTCTTCCTCGCATATAGGCAAGCGGGGCAACTTCGATATTTCCGCGTTCAACAAATCTCTGATAGTTTTCCGCGCCGAGCATTTCAAACAGTGCGTCGTAGAGAGGACGGAGATAGGGGTCAATCTTGCTTTGAAGGTCACCCGGCAAAAATCCGAGTCTCTCGCCCGCCTCTACCGCCGGTCTTGTAAGGACTATCTTGCTTATCTGCTTCTGTCTTAAAGCCGATACCGCCATTGCGACGGCAAGGAAAGTCTTTCCCGTTCCCGCGGGACCTGTACATATAACTACGGAGTTTGACTTTATCGCGTCCGTATATGCCTTTTGTCCGACAGTCTTGGGCTTTATCGGCTTTCCCTTTGCGCTGATGCATATACAGCCCGAATCAAAGCTCAAAAGCCCTTCTGTGTTTCCATCGTTTACCATTGAGATAACGTAGCGCACGTTTTGCTCCGTAAGGCTACCGCTTACTGCCGCCATCTTCGAAAGAAAGCCTATAACCTCGGCGGCTTTTTTTACGCCCTCCTCATCGTGTCCCGACACGACTATCTCATCGTGAAGGTTTCTGCCCGTCACGCCGTATTCGTTTTCTATTATCTCCATATTCCTGTCAAACTCGCCGAATATAGCAGCGGTGAGACTAAGATCGCTTACTTCGATATTGCGCTGTGTCATATAAATCTCCATTATATACAATTATCCAATAATACTTTATCACAAAACGTCTGTGATTTCAACATATTTTTAAGTATTTGTCGGCGTTTTAAGCACTTCGCCCAAAGAAAATTTTACTCTGCCAAAATTTGCCTGAATAAACGAAGCTTGCTTGCACAAAATAACCGTGAACAAAGGGAAACCAAAGTTCAAAATGAATATTTAAGGAGTCATACAAAATGGCAAACAGTAAGAGCAAGACGCTTGTTCCCGAAGCAAGAGAAGCTATGGACAAGTTCAAAATGGAAGCTGCTTCCGAAGTCGGCGTAAACCTCAAGCAGGGTTACAACGGCGACATCACTGCAAAGCAGGCAGGCTCTATCGGCGGTCAGATGGTTAAGAAGATGATCGAGAACGCCGAGAATGCAATGAAGAACAAGTAAGCAAAGTCTTTTAAAATAAATCGGTCTCGGAAAAATTCCGAGACCGATTTATTTTGTTATAAAATCTTGCTTTTTAAGCAAATCCATGCTACAATAACCGTGTATTCTTGGAAAGCAGGACGAAATATGGAAACGAAAGACATCTTAAAAGAACAGTTTGACGTGTTGTGGGGCGCTTATTTAGACAGAATGATGCCGTTTTTCAAAGATCCCGCAAACGAGCGAGTAGAGCCGTTTAAAATAGCGGACGGTCTTTATTACGTAGGAGATAAAAGAGTGTGCATACACCTTATAGATACCGACGACGGACTCATTCTTATAGATTCGGGCTATTTCGGTGCGGAATATCTTTTAATAGAAAGCATCAACCGCGCGGGATTTGACCCTAAAGACGTCAAGTGGATAATCCACACTCACGGGCACTACGACCATTTTGGCGCATCAAAGCTATTTAAGACGATGTACGGCACAAAGCTTGCCATCAGTAAGGTCGATGCCCAGGCTTTAAGAGAAAAACCGAGCCGTGCGCATATAACCGAGGAGCTTTTCCCTTTTGCAACGATACCCGAGTTTGATTACGAAATAGAAGACGGAGAAATTCTCAAATTCGGCAACGTGAATATACGCTGTGTGCTCACCCCCGGACATACGCAAGGCGTAATAAGCCTTTTCTTCGACGTTTCTTACGGCGGTAAAACTTATCTTGCGGGCTTATACGGCGGTGCAGGCACCAATGCTATCACCCTCTCATACGCAAGCTATAACGACCACCCGCTTGACTGTGACAGACAGATGCTTTCATCTGTAGAAAAAGTATGGGACGAAGCGGTGTCGATTCACCTTGGTAACCACCCCGCAAACAATCATACCTTGGAAAAGCGGGAAAAGCAGCTTCGGGAAGGCGGAAATCCTTTCATCTCATCAAACGATTGGCGTGAATTTTTGACAAATCTCAAAACCGAAACCGAAAGTATCATAAAAAGCAACGATAAATTAAGAAAAGAGCTTGGTATTTAAGCAGATACTCAAAACGTACAAACCCCCGTTCTCGCAAAGAGAACGGGGGTGCTTTATTTTCAGATAAATGCGTCCATAAGTTTATTGCCGTCACCGAGATAAAAGTCCTTACTTTCACAAGTGTCCTCGCTGTAAACGTCTACTCCGCTTTCCTCTCTCGTGCTGTCGTAAATTATGAACGGCACGGGCTCGTGCGTATGAGTTCTTCTCGATACGGGCGTGGGGTGATCGGGGCTTACCATAATCTTGAAGTCCTCGCCGCTTGATTTCAAATATTCGTAAACGGGGCCGAGAATATGCTTATCTATGAGCTCGATGGACTTTATCTTCTCATCAAGATTTGCGCCGTGTCCGCTTTCGTCAGGAGCCTCGATATGCACGTAAACGAGGTCGCTTCCGTTTTTAAACGCCTCTATCGCGGCAAGTCCTTTGCCGACGTAGTTCGTTCTGAAGTTACCCGTTGCGCCCTCGACGTCGATGACCTTTGCGCCCGCGCATACGCCTATGCCTTTTATAAGGTCGACTGCCGATATGACCGCCATCTTCTTACCGTATTTTTCATAAAAATCGGGAAGTTTAGGCTTCTTTCCCGGGCTCCACAGCCAAATTGAGTTTGCGGGATTTTTGCCCTCGGCTATGCGCTTTAGGTTTACGGGGTGATCCTTGAGTATATAGTAGCTTTCTTCCATAAGCTTACGATAGACGCCGCCTATTCTTCCGACGGGAAGATAATCCCCTATCCTCTTTCCGAGTATATCGTGAGGACGGTTGAAGTTATACGTGCCGGGGCAATTTTTCCATATAAGGCAATGACGGTAGCTTACGCCCGTAAACCAACGTCTGTCGCTTGTCGCAAAAGCTTCGTTTACCGCTTTTATGAGCTCGTCTGCTTCCTCCGTGGTGATCTCGCCCGCACTGTGATCGACTATCGTGAGATCCTCATACTTACCGTCGCCAGAAAGAGTGACGACGTTCGTTCTGAAGGCGGTGTCGTCTTCGTCCATTTTAAGTCCCATGCTCATCGCCTCAAGAGGTGAGCGTCCCTTGGAATAAACGAGGGGATCGTATCCCATTACCGAGAGGTTTGCCGTATCGCTTTCGGGAACCATCGAGGCAGGCACGTGCTGTACCATACCGCAAAGGCTTAATTTTGCAAGCATATCCATATAGGGCTTGTGTGCAACTTCCATAGGAGTTTTTCCCGAAAGTTCGGGAATCTTGTAATCTGCCATACCGTCGCAGAGAATTACCGCGTATTTCATAATCTAATATATCCTTACTGTAACAAAAAATGTGTGGAGGCGGCTGTAACTACCGTCCAAAGAATCTGCAAAAGTATCGGGTAAAGCGCGTAGGTTGCGCCGAAGGTACCCGCATTTAAAAGAAGCGCCATAATGACGATGCCGATAATAAGCGCCAGCGCGCAAGTGAGAAGGTGGAGCTTCCTTAAAAAGCGTATTCTGCTCGATAAGAACATGGCGGAAAGAAGCGCTTTTGAACCGCCTCTTGCTCCTCTTGAAACAGCGGGACAGCTTTCGCTTTCCGTTATTTCCGATATCTGTTCGCCGAATTTAAGCTTAACGACCTTAACGGGATATTTTTTGAGGTTTAAGGACGTCGCAAGAAGGCTGTCGTCAATATTCGGATCAAGCGTCCGAAGTCCTATATAAATGCCCACGCTGTCCGCTTTTTTAAGCAAAGCGGCAAATTCCGTGTCCATCGTGTACTTTATGTAAAACTTCGCCGCAAGGTGTCCGTCGTACGCCATATACATAATTCTTCCGCCCTTTGACTCGTAAACGGCGTCACTTTCGATGGATTCCGTCAAAAAGCCCTTTTCGCGAAGGAAGGTCGATTTTCCTACCGTTACGAGCTTTCCGTCGGCAAGCATCGTAAAGCCGTTTTTCTCGACGCTTACAAATTTTATATCGGCGCAAGCTCCCGCACCGTCGGCGTCCGCGCTTTCGAATACGTCCTTCAAAGGCCCGCCCAGACGGGCGAATGCTCCCGATGCATAGTATATGATGTGGTCGATACGGTTGTTTTCATAAATGTAAATATTGTTGACCTTAATGCCTGCGGAGGGGAAAACGTCGCTGTCGTTGAAGCTCATAACGCCCGCACTTGCAAGTTCTTCTACGCTGTCGTAGCCAAGCAGTGCCGTACCGTTTTTCTCCAATATGGACTGCGCCCTCGCAAGAGGCTGGCTTGCCGCGGCAAACACCGAAAGCGGCATACAGAGAAGGAGGCTTAACGTAAAGGTGTGGAAGCAAGCCGCTCCGCCGTTTTTGATGCTTATTAAAGCAAACACGATGCTTACGGCAAGAGACGCCAAAACTATGTATTTGGTGTAATTTTCAACTTTAGAGGGGCTGTGAAGCTTCGCCATAACGCCGTTTATAAACTTCGTTTTGGTTACGCAGTACATATCCGCACTGTCTTCGTCCGCATAGTCGGAGAACACTTTTTCCTCCGATGAGCCGTCGGGAATACGGTCACTTGCATATTTAACTGCCTTGCCCGATGCGATTCTGAAAGCCGAAAGTCTTGTTTTGAGATTCAAAAATTCGTACGCGAGAGCCATAATAAAGCCGAGAGCGCATACGCTGTTATAAAGGCAAACCGTGTTTTGCTTGGTGCAGGTGAGAATGGTTATTACGTCGTGAAGTATCACCGCAACGAAGGTTATGAGAGTCACGGTCTCGGGGGTGAGTCTTCCCGTAAACAGTGAAGAAAATCCTCTGCCGACCGTTTTATTGTTGATGAGCACGATAAAAAGCAAGAGCTGCATCTGGAAAAGCGTATAAACGACGTTATACTCCGGCGGCATTAAGAACGACGGCAGCAGCTTTACGTTAAGTACGGGTACGAGGTCCACGTAGAAAAGGAGCAACGCTATAAACACCGTTGCGACCATACGAATCAAAACCGAATTGTTGTCCCTGCCGAAACTTGACAGAAATTTCTTGTTTTGGTCTACGCTCGTATACTCGTCGCCCGTGTAAACGTTTTCCTTGCTTCTTTTCGTCTTTTCCGCAAGGCTTGCCAAAACCTCTTTAAGCTTGTTGCCGACGGAGCTTTCCTTTTCCGATTGCTGTCTGTCTTCAAACGCCTTTTTCAGTTCCTTTGAGCCTACTCTTCTCGTCTCTTCGCTGATGACGAATTCCGTCGTCGCTTCTCTTAAAAGATCCTCCGCCGCGTCGGGTATGCCCTTTTTGGCGTTTTCCGTTTCTCGCATATCCGAAGCGTCTTTGAGCTGTCTTGCGAAGCTGTCCTCGCCCGCGCTGTATACGTCGGGATTTTTGAGCTTTCGGAAGGTATTGGTTATTCTTTCACGAAATCCGTCGCTTTCGCCGTCGCTTTTTTCCGAAACGGGCTTCATTACGACAGTCTTTTCAAGCTCGTTTTCTTCGGGTATGTCTTTAAGCTGTTTGGAGTTATCCTCGACAGCCTCGTTGAGACTTGCGAGAAGCTCCTCAAAGCTTATGTTTTCGTTATCCTTCATATCTCTCACCTTTCAAGATATTTTTCACTTTATCTGCATATTTTTTGCCGCGTACAGAAGTATTCCCGCAGAAGCGGAAACGTTAAGTGACGACACCTTTCCGTACATTGGTATGGACACGGTGTAATCGCACCTTTCCTTAACGAGCTTGGATACGCCCTCTCCCTCGTTTCCGAGGACGATGGCAACCGCTCTGTCGAAGGGGGATTCGGTATAGTTTTCGCCGTCCATATCGGCGCAAAACGTCCATATACCCTTTTCTTTTAAGGATTCCACGGTGGCAGCGATATTCGATACCTTCGCTACTGCCATGTGCTCAAGAGCTCCCGCAGAGGTCTTTACCGCTACGGGCGAAAGCCCTGCACTGTGACGCTTCGATATGATCACGCCGTGAGCGCCCGCGCCCTCCGCGCATCTTATTATCGCGCCGAGGTTACGAGGGTCCTCTATGCCGTCAAGCACCGCTATAAGAGGCTTCTCTCCCCTTGACCTTGCTATCTCGATTATATCGTCTACGCTGCAATATTCCTTTGCTGCCGTAAATGCAACTATGCCCTGATGGTAGCTTCCGCCGCAAATTGCATCAAGCTTTCTTTTATCCGTATCTATAACGGGTATGCCTCTTTCTCTCGCTTTCGCGATAAGGGGTATCACCGAGCCCTCTCTCTGTCCGCTTTGAACAAGGAGCTTGTCCACCGTAGTATCCGTAGACAACAGTTCCTTTACGGCGTTTCTGCCCGCGACGAGATTTTCGGCAGGCTCTTCCCTTTTGAAATTTTCTTTCTTGTACTGTGCCATATCTTCCTCACAAATCAAAGATCTAATATATCGGAAAGTATTCTGTTTGAGATATACATTCCCTCTCTGGTTAAGCTGTATCTGCCGTTTTCTTTAGTAACGTATCCCTGGAAAACGTAGGGCGCGAGCTTGTCGAAATACAAAGAATCGAATTCGACGCCGAATTTGTTATAAAACGTATCTGTGCTTATGCCCTCCGCAAGACGAAAACGTAACATCACGTACTCGCCTATGCGGTTTTTGGGATATATCTCCATATATTCGTCGAGCACCTCTTTATCGGGGCTCTCCTTATCGCCGCAGAAAACGTCGACGTCTCTCTTGTACGAGAAGCGCTTATTTGCAAAATACGAATGTGCACCGGGCCCAAGCCCGATATATTCGTCACAGTTCCAATATTTTAAATTGTGGCGGCTCTCGTGTGAGGGCTTTGCGAAATTCGATATCTCGTATTGCTTGTAGCCGAGGGCTTCAAGACGCTCTGCCGCAGCAAAATACATATCTCTTTCCGTATCCTCGTCGGGAAGCGGAAGAATATCCTTATATCTGTCAAAGTCCGTTCCCTCCTCGATGGTGAGCCCGTAAAGAGAAACGTGGTTTACGTTTTTGTATCTTGTCAAAAGCCCGATGGTTTCCAAAAGCGAACGTACCGTCTGATGAGGTATGCCGTACATAATGTCGACGCTCACCTCGGGTATCTCTGCGTCTTGTGCCGCTTTAAGCGTTTCAAAAAGAGTCGAAGCCTTATATATGCGCGTAAGTCCCGTGAGCTCATCGTCGAATGCGCTCTGCGCGCCGACCGAAAGCCTCGTCATTCCCGCCGCTTTGAGTTTCTTTAAGTCGGCGAAAGTTACCGTGCCGGGATTCGCCTCGACGGTAATCTCGCAATTTTTCGTGAGTCTGAACTTCTTTTGAAGGCTCTTTATAAGCTTTACGAGTTTCGTCGTGTCAAGGCAAGTGGGCGTGCCGCCGCCTATATAGACCGTGTCTACGTCTCTTTGGGCGCACTGCATCGCATAAGAATCTATATATGCGTCGAGCGCTTTTAAGTATTTATCCTTCTTGCCCGCGCTTTGTTCCATTGAGTAAAAATCGCAATAGGCGCACTTTCTGACACAGAAGGGAATGTGTATATACAGTCCTAAATTATCCATAAGCTTCTCCGATTATTCGTCATCGTCAAGTTTAAGCACCGCCATAAACGCCTCGGGCGGCAAAGATACGCTTCCGAAGGAGCGCATACGCTTCTTACCTTCCTTCTGCTTTTCAAGAAGCTTCTTCTTTCTCGTTATGTCACCGCCGTAGCACTTGGCAAGAACGTCTTTTCTGATCGCCTTCAAAGTTTCTCTTGCGATTATCTTTCCGCCTACAGCCGCTTGTATGGGTACCTCAAAAAGCTCTCTTTGCATATTGTCCTTGAGCTTTTCGCATATCTTTCTGCCTCTTGCGTAAGCCTTGTCCGCGTGAACTATGAACGAAAGCGCGTCCACCTGCTCACCCGATATGATTATATCAAGCTTCACGAGCTTCGACTCCTCGTAGCCCGCAAGCTCATAGTCGAGGGAAGCGTATCCCTTCGTCCTTGATTTGAGAGCGTCGAAAAAGTCGTAAACTATCTCGTTTAAGGGCAAGGTATAATGCATCTCGGTACGCGTGGTATCAAGATAGGTCATATCCTTGAAGACGCCTCTGCGGTCTTGGCAAAGCTCCATTATGCCGCCGACGTATTCCTTGGGCGTTATAATGCTTGCGTTTACGACGGGCTCCTTTGCAGAAAGGATATCGTCTTGCGCGGGATAGTTCGAGGGATTGTTTATGCGGATAAGCCCCTCGCTCTTCGTTTCAAATTCGTATATAACGCTCGGTGCGGTGGTGATAAGCTCGATATTGAACTCTCTTTCAAGTCTTTCTTGGATTATCTCCATGTGCAAAAGTCCCAAAAATCCGCAACGGAAGCCGAATCCGAGAGCTTGAGAGGTCTCGGGCCCAAATACAAGTGACGCGTCGTTGAGCTTCAATTTTTCCAAAGCGTCGCGAAGGTCGCCGTAACGTGAGCCGTCGGCGGGATATACGCCGCTGTATACCATGGGGATTACGTTTTTGTAGTCTTCTAGTGCTTCTCTTGCAGGGTTTGTCGCCAATGTGACGGTATCACCTACGCGTGTGTCGCCTACGCTCTTGATGCTTGCTGTTATATAGCCTACCTCGCCCGCCGTGAGTTCTTCACAAGGTTCAAGTCCGAAGGGACGCATATAGCCGACGCTCACTACGTCAAACTCGGTCTTTCCCTCCATAAAGCGTATTCTGTCGCCCGCTTTTACGCTGCCGTCGAATATTCGCACGTACACGACGACTCCGAGATAAGAATCGTAGTACGAATCGAATATAAGCGCCTTCAAGGGAGCGTTTTCATCGCCCTTGGGTGCGGGAACGTCGGTGACGATGCGCTCTAAAACGTCCTCTATGTTAGTGCCCATCTTTGCCGAAACGGCAGGGCAATCCTCGGCGATGATACCTATTATATCCTCTATCTCCTTGCGGACGCCGTCAACATCGGCGCTGGGAAGGTCTATCTTATTTACGACGGGAACTATCTCAAGGTCGTTATCAAGTGCAAGGTAGGTGTTGCCTAAAGTCTGCGCCTCTATACCCTGCGTTGCGTCAACGACGAGCACAGCGCCCTCGCAAGCCTTCAAAGAACGCGACACCTCGTAGTTAAAGTCTACATGTCCCGGTGTGTCGATAAGATTAAACACGTACTTGCCGCCGTTTTTAGAGGTGTAGTTCATTCTTACCGCTCTTGCCTTTATGGTGATGCCTCTTTCCTTTTCAAGTTCCATATTATCAAGAAGCTGTTCACTCATCTCTCTTTTGGTGACCGTATCCGTTTTTTCGAGAAGGCGGTCGGCGAGAGTACTTTTACCGTGGTCGATGTGAGCTATTATGCTGAAATTTCTTATAAGTTCCTTGTTTTCCAATTTATGTGTTCTTCCTTCTTTGTTCTTTCTTCCGAAAGGCAGATTTTTTCGAATAATATATCATATTATAATACATATTACAGATAATTGCAATAATTTTCTTTCTCAAAAGTCGCAAAAACTATTGCATTTATCAAAAAATTCTGTATAATTATTGTGTATTATTATGTCGCTTAAAAGCGTATGGAGGTCTTTTTTGATGAACGATGTAAAAACCTTCTTTGCAGGGTTATGGAAAAAAACGTGGAAGCCTTATGTTATTTTTACGGCAGTGCTCCTTGTACTTGCAATAGCCGCGCTTATATACGTCGGCGCTTTAGTCAGTGAGTATTCAGCCGCACAGCCCGAAAAAGCGGTAGCCGAGGTAATAAACGAGCTTAAACAAAAGCTCGTTTCGGGAACGGCTTCAGAGTATCTGAACATAGAGAAAAGCGCGAGTGCTTACGAAGTAAGCGATACGAAAAGCTACACCGACGCATACGTTAAAAAGCTTGAAAACGCGGTATTGAGCTACTCTCTCGATACGGGAGCGGGCGAAGGACTTGAGAAAGTCTATACCCTCTTTGCAAACGGTGAAAAGTTTGCTAAAGTTCGTCTTAAAGGCACAAATCAGCGCTCAAAGCTCTTCTTTTTCAGTATGGCGGATTGGGACGTAGCCGAGCTTTATTCAACTCCCATCGGCGGCGGTATCGGCGATATGACGATATATTTGCCCGAAGGTATCAAATGCACCGTAAACGGTATTGAGCTTAAAAGCGAGGACTTATCCGAGAAGGAAAACGATATCCCCGTTTACGTTGTAAAAAATCTTGAAAAGCAACCCGAAATCGCATTCACAAGAGAAAACGGCGCACCCGTAAGCCATACCCGTTCGGGACTTGTAGTAACTCCCGCTGTTTATAACTACAGCCTTTCTCTCCCCGCAGAGATCACCCTTACGCTTGACGGCGTAAAGCAAGACGGTGAAAAGACCGAAAACGGAAACATAAATTATCTTATCGTCGGAATGACGAAGCCAAACGTAGTTTTATCCGACCTTTTCGGAAACACGCATAACTACGAAGGCGGAGATCCTCCCCTTTCAAGATTCAACGTTCAGCTTCCCGAAAACTTTACGCTTAAAGTAGGCGACTACGAATTTGCAAAGGAAAGCGGAGAAAGAAGCGAAAACCCCGACGAAAAAGAGCTTGCAAAGTACGTAAGCGGCATCGAACTTCACGACCTTATCTCGTATAAGGTGTTTACACTCACGAAAAACGCCAAGGTCAATATAACGGATAACCTCGGCGAAGTTTCCGAATATTTGCTTTCCGAAAACAGCCTTACGATAACGGGTCAGCGCGGCGAAGACGAAATGCCCGAAGATCTCAAGAAAAAGATAGATCCCATGCTCTTTGCAGAAAGATGGAGCAGGTTCTTGACAAATGACCTCGGTGCGACAAAGCAGGCAGGCTTCAATATAATAAGCGGTTACTTCACGAAGGATTCGGTTTACTATAAAGAAGCTTTGGGTTGGATCTCGAATATCGACTCCACCTTTACAAGCGCGCACCGCGATCCTACGTTCTCTGAAAAGCAGATAAGAGATTACATTAAGTATAACGAAAACTGCTTCTCGGTAAGAGTAAGTCTCGTAAAGAGCATGTACCTCACAAGAACGGGCGAAACGGTACTTGATCCGCTTGATCTTATCGTATATTTCGTAAATAACAACGGTAAGTGGATAGTAGCCGTTAAACACGATGCACAGCAAGGAGAATGATAAAATGGCAATGAAACACAGAAAGAAGACCGAGCACGTTGCAATGCAAAGCGCAGGCGTCGGCGAGACCGTTGCTGCGGTTGCGGTAAACGTACTGCTTTACGTACTCACTCTTGCCTTAATATTGGTGGCACTCGTATTCGGTGCTATGAAAGTAATAGTAAGCAATCAAGCTGCAAGAACGACGTTTATAACTACCGTTTTGGAAACGGGACAGATGAAATTCCTTGCAAGTCTCGCTCTTTCCGAAGAAGAGATAGCCGAGGTAGTCGGTCAAAACTCCATGAAAGATATGGAGGACGCGGAAGTTAACGAAAACCTTATCAAGCCCATATTCAATTCCGCAGGCGACGGCACGACCATCGACGCAGAATACGCCGCACAGCCGGATATTGAGATACAAGAGATCGCCGGACTTACTTATAAAGCGACGATGATGATAGTTAAAAATCCCGCTACGGTAAGCGTTGCGACCATTCACCAAGGCGGCGGAAAATGGCCCGCTTTGGGAATTACGCTCAAGGAACTTGCAGACAGAGAAAACGCGATAGGCGCGATAAACGCAGGTCTTTACAGCTCCAACAACAACTCCGGCGGATTCCCCTACGGTACGGTCGTATCAAACGGCGAAATCGTAAGAAACAAGCCGAATGAGTGGCCGGGGCTCGTTCTTGTAGGACTTACGGAAGATAACATTTTACAGATAATCGATCTTTCCGGCAGAAGCGCCGCAGACGTCGAAAAAATGATAAGAGATCTCAAGATCCGCGACGCAGTATGCTTCCAAGAAGAAAACTCCGTTGACAACAACCACTTCGTCCAGCTTATAATAAACGGCGTTCCCCGTAACGTAACGGGTTCGGGAAGCGGACTTAACCCGAGAACCGCTATCGGTCAGAGAGCCGACGGAACGCTTCTTCTTTTAGTCACCGACGGCAGAGGCTCAAACAGCCACGCGGGCGCATCCGCCGCAGACCTTATCGACATAATGACTCGCTACGGCGCAGTCAACGCCGCAAACCTTGACGGCGGCAGCTCGACCTGTATGTACTACGACGGCGAATATCTGCAAAACAGCGTAACGTTCTACTACAGCCAGACCTCTTGGAGACTTCCCTTCGCATTCGTAGTAAAGCAAGGAGATAAATAATGGAACTTCGCAACATTTCGCTCATCGTACCCGCGTACGAGCCCGACGATAAGCTTCTGTCGGCACTTCCCCTGTTGGAAGAAGCGGGCTTTAGCGATATAATCGTCGTAAACGACGGAAGCTCTTCCGCCTGCGATGAAATATTCGAAAAAGCAAAAGGGTTTTCGTCCGTGACGCTTCTTTCGCACGAGCAAAACAGAGGCAAAGGTGCGGCACTCAAAACGGCGTACGCATATATACTCGAAAACCGCCCCTCATCACTCGGTGCGGTATGCGTTGACAGCGACGGACAGCATCTTCCCAAAGACGTGCTTGCCTGCACGAAGGATATGCTTACGGGCAAGGCTCATATCGTGCTCGGTTGCCGTGACTTTACACTCCCCTTCGTACCCGAAAGAAGCCGTAAGGGAAACAACATAACGAGAAACGTATTCAAGAAATTCTTCAAGATGGACGTTTCCGACACGCAAACGGGCCTTCGCGCAGTACCTTCCGCGTTTTATAAGGATATGCTCGAAACCGAGGGCGATCGCTACGAGTATGAGAACAATATGCTCCTCACTATGAAGGATAACAAGATACCTTACAGCGAGGTGAGCATCGAAACGGTCTACATTGAAGAAAACAAGAGCTCTCATTTCCGTCCCGTTAGGGATTCTCTGCGTATATATTACCATCTTTTCGCAAAGACGATAAAATATGCGTTAAGCTCGATTTTCTGCGTTATTTTGGAAAACATCGTGCAAACGGTATTGCACAGCGCGATCAGTATCCCGAATATGTTTGTAAATGAGCTTGTGGATTTTCTTCCCGCAAGACTCCTTTCCTCGATAGTTAATTACTTTTTGAACGCTAAATTCGTTTTCAAAAAGCAAAACAGCCACTCCCTTATGCGTTACTACGCTCTGTGGGCAGTTCAAGCCGTGGTCACCTATCTTTGCACGATAGGTGCGGAAGCTTTGATCGGAAGACAGGAAGGGTTCGTGTATTTCCTAATAATCACCGTAATCAAGACCGTTATATTTTTCGCAAGCTATTTCGTGCAAAAGAAATGGGTCTTCGAAAAATCAAAGGAAAGGTGAGAATATATGGAATTTTCCGTACTGAATTGGATACAAGAAGTATTAAAAAGTCCGTTTATGGACAAATTTATGACCTACGTGACGATGCTCGGAGATGCGGGTATCTTCTGGATAATCTGCGCCGTCGTCTGCCTCTGCTTTAAGAAGACGCGCAAGATGGGTCTTACGATGGGAATGGCGCTTATATTCGGTCTTATCATCGGAAACGGTTTCTTGAAAAACGTATTTTTCAGAACAAGACCGTATGACGTTCCCGGCTATGAAGCCATGAGGGATTCGCTCCTCGTGGAAAAGCTTCACGACGGTTCGTTCCCCTCGGGACATACGCTTGCTTCGTTCGAAGCCGCCGTAGCGATATTTATGTACAGAAAACCGCTCGGCACGGCAGCGCTCGTTCTTGCGGCGCTTATCGCTTTTTCAAGGCTCTACCTCTTCGTACACTTCCCCTCCGACGTTATAGCGGGAATGATACTCGGCACGCTTTTTGCCATAGCTTCCTTCTATATTATCAAGGCGCTTTATAAGAAGTATAACCTTGAAAATAAGCTCCTGTTGCCTTGGGAAAGAAAAAAATGATATTAAAAACCGCACTGCGAACGCTTGGCAGTGCGGTTTGTCGTTCTATGGTATTTTTTACAATTTCACGAAAAGGCGAGTTACGAAATACAAAGCGACTTCGCCGCCGATAAGCCATAAGAAGAGGGGCGGCTCAAATGCAAAAAGTACAGCCGCGACTATATTGAAAAGCGACGCGGCGCATATTGCAAAAAGCTCACTTTTAGGCTCTTTTTTACGAAGGAGCATAAGCAGCGCAAAGCCGATGAAGATAACGCATACGGCGGCAAGTATGGGATAAAACTTTCCGCCGCCCTGAAAATGTCTCAACACGTAAAGTACCGCGACGCCGATTCCCGTCGCAAGTGCGTGGGAAAACGAATCTCTTGCAGAGGCATAGACCGTGTAAAGCGCGATGCAAAGTATTCCGTATGCAAGAAGCACTCCGAATGAGTCGGTTGCCACGCCTTCCTTTACGAGAATCGCAAATAAAACCGCCGAGAAAGCGCTGAAAAACACGAGCTGTCCGATAAAAGCCAAAGTAAAGGCACGAAGCGGCTCTTTTCTTATTTTACCGAATATCCAAAGCGCCGCGCCGACGGCGGTGATAAACAAGGAAGCTATCATAATAGATTTGCTTGCAATATACAGCTCAAGGTCGTCGATCTTTAACACGAACAGCAAGGCTACAAAGAGCGCGCAGAAAACGGAAAACGCCGTAATCGTCCTTACCGTATATATTTCTTCAAGTATCTTGTTTTGTTTTTTCATATCTTCACCTACTCAAGATTTCCGCTTAAAAGCATAAGCGCGGAAAGCACGCACCCCGAAGCAGTCTCCGTGCGAAGTATTCGCTTGCCGAGCCCGCAAAGAGCTATGTTTTCCTCTTTTGCAAGAAGTATCTCGCCGTTTGAAAGTCCACCCTCGGGACCTATATAAAATCCGACGTCAAGTGCGCCGTCGCAAAACGCCTTTTCGGCAAGAGTGCGAAGCGGAACTACCTCCGTTCCTTCGTAGCAGATAAAGGCAAGGCTATGGCTTTTAAGTGCTTCTATAGCGTCCTTGAATCTTATGGGGGCTTCGACGGTCGGCACGTAGGCTCTTCCGCACTGTTTTGCGGCGGCGAGAGCTATGGCGTTGTAACGCGAAAGTTTCTTATCGTAGCCGTCCTTGACCTTTACGACGCTTCGCTCTGCTTCAACGGGCACTATCTTGTATACCCCAAGCTCCACTCCTTTTTGGATTATCTGCTCAAGCTTATCGCCCTTGGGAAGCCCTTGGTAAAGCGTCACCTTGACCGTCGGTTCGTTTGAGCTTTCCGTGGTGGATATTATCTCAAGCTCCACCGCATCGTCCGAAAAGCCCGTTATCTTGCACGTATGCTCACGCCGTCCCATATCGCAAAGCGTGACCTCGTCACCCTTTGCCATTCTTAAAACGTGGCTTAAATGGTGCGCGTCGCTTCCGCGAATTATAACCTGGTTGTCACTTATACAGTCACTCGGAATAAAAAATCTCGGCATAGCTGTCTTCCTTTACTTGAACTACGTATTAATATACTCCATATTGCAAATAAATGCAAGTGGTTTTATTGACATTTCGGAAAGTTGGGGATATAATTGACGTGTAAACTTACCATAAATAACTATCAAGGAAGCGATGAAAATGAAAGTTTTACTCGAAAATTTGACAAAAAAATTCCCTTCTATGAAAAAGGGCGACAAAAGCTTCATCACCGCCGTTGCGGACGTAAGCTTTGAGATTCCCGACGGAAAGCTCGTTGCTCTTCTTGGCCCCTCGGGTTGCGGCAAAAGCACGACCTTAAACCTTATCTGCGGGCTCTTAAAGGCAAGCGACGGAAAAATATATTTCGGCGACGAGGACGTGACGCTTCTTCCTCCCGAAAAAAGAGGCGTCGGTATGGTATTCCAAAACTATGCCCTCTATCCTCATTTGACGGTCAGAGAAAACGTGCTCTTCCCCTTACAGAATTTTAAGGGCAAGGAAAGGCTTACAAAAGCGCAGATGAACGAGCGCGCCGAAGAAGCCGCCCGTCTTGTGCAAATCGAAGAATATATGGACAGAAAGCCCTCCGCCCTCTCCGGCGGTCAGCAACAACGCGTAGCTATTGCAAGAGCGCTCGTAAAGCTCCCGAAGGTACTGCTTCTTGACGAGCCTTTATCAAACCTCGACGCAAGACTCCGTCTTCAAACGAGAGAGGAAATAAGGCGCATACAGCGTAAGACGGGTATTACGACTGTCTTCGTAACACACGACCAAGAGGAAGCTATGAGCATATCCGACCTTATCGTTGTAATGCGCGACGGTGCAATTATGCAGATAGGTATGCCACAAGAGGTATACGACGATCCGAAAAATCTGTTCGTCGCAAAATTTTTAGGCACTCCTCCCATAAACGTATTTAAGGCGCGCGTAGAAGGCGAAAAGCTCTTTATCGGTGACGATGCCGTACTTGACGTTAAGGGCGCGCCCGGCGGCGAAGTTTTTGCGGCTATCCGTCCCGAAGGCTTTATTCTTGATGATAACGGCGCGTTTACTTCGAAGCTCTCGCGAGTTGAGATAATGGGAAGAGATATTTCCGTCGTCGCGGAAAATTCATCTTCCGAAAGTCCTCTCGTGCGCGCGATAATATCCTCGGAAAGCCGCGTCGACACGTCAAAGGAAACCGTGCGCTTCAACTTGAAGCCGGGAAAGGTATTCCTTTTTGACAAAGAAACCGAAGAACGTATTTATTTCGAGGTGTAAGCAATGGAAAAGAATAACAAAAAGGCTTGGCTCTACCTCTTGCCATCGCTTATTTTCCTTGCGGTGTTTATGATATATCCTCTCGTCGACGTGTTTATCTATTCCGTCGAGGAGGGCTATAACTTCACCTCGCAAACAAGCTACGGCGTGGGTACATATAACTTCGAAAAGGTGCTTCACGACCCTTACTTCTTGCAAGCGCTGAAAAACACGCTTATTCTCGTTTTGATAACCGTGCCCGTATCTACGGGCCTTGCGCTTCTTATCTCGCTCGGTCTTTCCTCTATAAAGAAGCTTCGCGAGCTTTTCCAAACCGTGTATTTTCTCCCCTACGTGACGAATACACTTGCAGTCGGACTCGTATTTATGATACTTTTCCAAAAAACGCCCTATTCCGACGGACTCGTAAACGTGCTTATCAACTTCTTCGGCGGCGAGAGCGTAGACTTCATAACGGGGCCGTATTGGGCGAAGATGCTCGTTTTGTGCATATATACGATATGGGTGGTAATGCCGTTTAAGGTGCTGATTTTAACGAGCGCGCTCGCGTCCGTGAACAAGGACTACTATAACGTCGCGAAGGTCGACGGCACCTCAAAGGGACGCATTTTCAGAAAGATAACCCTGCCGATGATATCACCTATGCTTTTTTATCTCGTTATCACGGGATTTATCGGCGCGTTCAAAGCCTACAGCGACTCCGTAGCACTCTTCGGCACAGACCTTAACGCCGCGGAAATGAACACTCTCGTAGGCTATATATACGATATGCTTTACGGCGACAGCGGCGGATATCCGTCCTTTGCTTCGGCGGCGGCAGTCATACTCTTTGCAATAGTGCTTACCATAACCTGCATAAACCTTATGATAAGCCGCAAGCACGTACACTATTAAGGAGGTAAGCTTTATGACTGATTTAAGCTATAACAGAAAAACAGATCGCATAAAGAGTGCCTTCACAAGCGGCATCGTTTACACGCTTCTTTCGCTTTGGGGGCTTATAGTGCTCTTCCCTTTTTATTGGATGATTCTTACGTCGATAAAAAGCACGGCGGAATATAACGGCGAGATAATCCCCAAGTTTTTCTCAAACGCGCCGACAGGCGAAAACTACAAATTCGCTTTTACGGCAGTGCCTCTCGACAGATATTTTCTCAACACGCTTATTTTTACGGTAGTAACGACTATCGTTATGCTTATGGTATCGGTGCTTGCCGCGTACGCGTTTGCACGCCTCGATTTTAAGGGCAAAAACCTCGTGTTTACGCTGTTTCTTGCGCTTATGATGATACCGACGGAGCTTGTGGTAATCACAAACTATACCACGGTTACGAATCTTGATATGCGAAACACCTTCGCGGGACTTATACTTCCCTCCGTCACGTCGGTATTCTACGTATATCTTTTGAAAGAAAATTTCGCGCAAGTGCCAAACGAGCTTTACTATGCGGCAAAAGTCGACGGGACGCCGGATCTTAAATATCTTTTCAAGGTGATGATCCCCATTTGCCGTCCGACCATCGTCACGGTGCTTATACTTAAAGTCATTGAGTGCTGGAACTCGTACGTCTGGCCCCGTCTTGCCGCGGACGATCCGAAATATTTCCTCGTTTCAAACGGTATACAGGAGATACGCGAACACGGATTCGGGCGCGACAATATCCCCGCAATGATGGCGGCAGTCGTCGCGATATCCGTCCCCCTTATAATTCTGTTTTTGATATTCCGCAGACAAATAATGGCAGGTGTTTCGAGAGGAGGTACGAAGGGATGAAAAAAAATATCGCTCTATGCCTTTGCCTTTTCGTTTTAGTCCCCGTACTTTGCTCGTGCCACGGTGCAAAAAGCGACGTCGCGGTATTTGAAGTACCCGACGGTTTCGACACCTCGGCAAAATACGAAATATCCTTCTGGGCGAAAAAC
>JAZRTW010000160.1:0-1718 GCA_045652265.1 Eubacteriales bacterium
GTCGATAATAACGGGAGTTTTGGGAACGTCCTGCATATACCAGCCGTAGTTGCCCGTTTTAACGGAAGCGATAGCGTCGAGGACGTCAAGACCCTCGGTTACCTTACCGAAGCCTGCGTATTGCGCGTCGAGGTGAGGAGCGTCCATATGCATAACGAAGAACTGCGAGGAAGCGGAATCGGGGTCTTGAGTACGAGCCATAGAGAGAACTCCGCGCGTATGCTTCAAGTCGTTCTGCATAAAGCCGTTAGCCTTAAACTCGCCCTTGATAGCTTGGGCGTCCTTGTGCTCCATATTCTCGTCGTAACCGCCGCCTTGGATCATAAATCCTTTAATGATGCGGTGGAAGATAAGACCCGAGAAAAAGCCTTCTTCTGCGAGCTTTACAAAATTTGCGACTGTTTTTGGAGCTTTTTCGGGATAGAGCTCTGCGGTCATAGTACCGAAGTCGCGCACGTTGATCTTAATAATAGGATTGTTCATTTTGTTATTCCTTTCAATGTATAAAATTTAATTGTTTTCTTGATTTTGTGTGATTTGCGGATAAGCGATAGAGAAAAGCTCGTTTATTCTCTCTTGCTTTTTTGCGAGATACAGATATCCGAAAAGTACTTCCATGCCTGTTGCGGCTCTGTATTCGGCAACGGTTGCGGACTTTGGGGTGCTTGAGTGTCCGAGATTTCTTCCGCGCTTAAATACGGCTTCCTCTTCCTCGGTAAGATAAGGTAAAAGTCTTTTCATGGCTTCTGCTTGCATGGGCGCACGAACGAAATCGAGAGCCGTCTTATTCAGCTTTGCGGACGAAGATATCCCCGATTTCACGAGATATTCGCGAACGCATATTTCTATAACGCTATCACCGAGATACGCAAGTGCGTGTGTGGAGTAGGTGTTAAGTAATTGTTCCATAAATAAGCCAAGCCTTTCTTGTCAAAAAGTTACCCGCTCGACGTGTGTGACTTTCATACTGTCTGTGTCGAGAGTAAATAGCGCGCCTTGAGCGCGGACGTCTCCGCTTGCGACGGTGAATCTTACGGGCATTTTTGTCCGCATCTTTTCGATTACAGCCGAGGTATCCGTTCCTATAATGCTATTGACAGGACCTGTCATACCGATATCGGTTATGTATCCGCTTCCTTTTGGCAAAATCTGCTCGTCAGCAGTGGGAACGTGCGTATGCGTACCGAAAATAACGTGTATGCGGCCGTCAAAATATCTGCCGAGCGCGTTTTTTTCGCTCGTTGCTTCGGCGTGGATATCAAGGAGAGCAATATCGTAGCTTCCTTTTTCGCGTTCAAGTATTCTGTCTACCGTCGCAAAGGGACACGCCATTGATTCCATAAGCGCCGTGCCGAGAATATTTATCCCGAGTATGCGCCAACCGCAGACGTTTATGATAGTATAACCGCTTCCGGGTGCAAGCGGAGGATAGTTTGCGGGGCGTATAATACTTTGCGAGTCGGAGAGCAGGGTGCATATGTCACGTCTGCCATAGGTGTGATTTCCAAGGGTAATGAGGTCAACGCCTGCGCTGAATAGGTCTTCTGCATGAGATGTTGAGATGCCGTGTATGTCGGCGGCGTTTTCGCCGTTTGCGACGACGAAGTCAGCGCCTACGGAGCTGCGGAATTGCCAAAGGTTGTTTTTTAAATACTCGACGGCAGAAGTGCCGACGATATCTCCAAGGGTAAGAATTTTTATCATTGGTAAGTTTCTTT
>JAZRTW010000161.1:0-8712 GCA_045652265.1 Eubacteriales bacterium
TCAGAGCTTGCCATTTTCCGATGCAACTTTTCCCAAAACGCCGTTTACGAACGCCGCGCTCTTTTGCTCGTCAAAGGTCTTCATAAGCTCCACCGCTTCGTTTATCGCCGCTTGAGCGGGAATGTCGGTGTAAAGAAGCTCGTACGTAGAAAGTCTAAGCACCGCTACCGCTATCTTGGAAAGTCTGTCAAAGCTCCATTTTTGTAAATGGGGCTCGATCTTTCCGTCGATATCGGAAACATTATTATACACGCCCTCGTATAAAGACTTCGAAAAATCGTCAAGCTCCTCACCGCTTTGTGAAAAAAGCTCGACTCTCTCCTCTACGGTCGTATCGGTATCGAAGGGTATTTGAAAAATAAGCTTCATTGCCGCTGTTCTTGATTCACGTCTTTTCATATCCGTATCCTTGCAGTCAAAATTATCATTCATTGTATTATACAGTTGTTGTATAAAAAAGTCAATGCGTATTTATACATTTTTAAAAAAAATATGCAAAAAAATTGATGTTGCACTATTCGGAATTATGTGGTATAATATCCAAGGTCTGTAACACAAAGCACGCTCTGAAATAAAATATATGGAGGGATATTCCCTACTTTATATATAAAGAGCGTAATTTGAAATGACAACACTTATAATATGCATGGGCTTTATGACGCTTTCTACGCTAATCGGCGTATTTGCGGGACTTTTCGCAAAAAGCTCCGAGCCCAAAGCAAATTCTTTCATTCTTGCTTTTTCTGCGGGAATAATGATGTATACGTCGTTTTCCTCGCTTATACTGCCGCCCGTTTCAGCAGAGTCCGCATTTACGTTTATTATCGCCGTCGTCGGTTTCGCGGTCGGTATGTTATTTATATCATCAATACAATCAGCGCCTAGATTTTTAAAGCGTATGCTTTTGGAAGAAAACTGCGACGAAAAGCTCGCAAACGTACTTTTATTCGTAACGGCGGTCGCCGTGCATAAGATTCCCGAAGGAATCGCTTCGGGACTCACCTGTGCAAAAACGGGCTCCGAAGCGTTCACGCTTTCTCTCGGACTTGCCGTTCAAAACGTACCCGACGGTTTCATACTGTCCGCACCTTTGGTTATGGCGGGTATGAAAAAAAGAAAGGCGTTTTGGTTCGGTGCGGCGGCGGCAATACTTTCGGCTGTCGGTTCCGTAGTCGGTTTTATCGGAGCTTCTCTTCTTGCTTTTATCCTCGAAGCGCTTCTTGCGTTTGCGGGCGGTATGATGATGTTTGTGACGGTATCTTTGATTTGCGAAGCCAAAGGTGAAAAAGCGACTTGCATATCTTTTGCACTCGGCGTAGTGCTTATGATGTTTTTCGAAAGGTACATTTAAGTAATGACGGAATATGAAAATTGTACGCTGTGTCCGCGAAATTGCGGTGTAGACCGCAAAAAAGCGACGGGCTATTGCGGTGCGAGTGACGTAATGCGCATAGCGAGAATAGCGCCTCACTATTGGGAAGAGCCTTGTCTTTCGGGCGATTGCGGCTCGGGAGCGGTATTCTTCTCGCATTGTTCCTTACGTTGCATATATTGCCAAAACGCAAGTATTGCAAGCGGGCTTGGGCGTGAAGTAAGTGTCCGTGAGCTCTCGGAAAAGATGCTTTTGCTTCAAGAGCGCGGCTGTCATAATATTAATCTCGTCACGGCGTCTCATTACGTACCGTCGGTTATCGAAGCCGTAAAGATGAGCAAAAAAGCAGGGCTTTCAATACCCGTCGTCTATAACTGTTCGGGATACGAAAAGAAAGAAACGGTAAGAATGTTAAAGGACACGATAGATATTTTCTTGCCCGATTTCAAGTACTCGCTTGCGGACGTTGCAAAAAAATACAGTAACGCCGAAAACTACCCCGAAATCGCCGCGGAAGCCATAAACGAAATGATAAATACCGCGCGTCCTCTTTCGTTTGATGAAAAAGGGCTTTTGAAAAGCGGTGTTATCGTAAGAGTGCTCGCTCTACCCGGAGAAGAAGAAAATACGAAAGGGATACTTAAAACAGTAAAAAGGCTTTGGAACGGCAAAGTGGTCGTGAGCCTGATGAGTCAATATACGCCTATGCCCGATATCGAGAATAAATGTCCCGAGCTTTCGAGAAGACTAACGAGTGAAGAATACGAGGAGCTTACGGGATACGTCAAGGGACTTAGGCTTGATAACGTATATTTTCAAGAAGGACAGAGTGCAAGCGAAAGCTTTATACCTGACTTTACGGAGGATTTTTAAAGATGAAGAAAATAGGAAACCGCTTTCTTTTGGGAGCATCTTTTGCGCTTTCGACCGTCGCAGTGATATGCGCCGTTAACATTCTCACGGGTCTTATCAAATCGGCGTCCCCCGACACCCCCGAGTCTTACTACTTTTTTATGCGTATCGCAAATATCTACCTATCCACTGCCATCGGCTTAAACGGACTGTGCTCGGTTATATGTTCTTCGGTACTTCTTTGGCGGAAAACGCATAAAATAGCCGCGGCAGTAAGTATTTTTCTTTGTTTATTTTCTTTCATTTGCGTACTTGCTTTTTTCTTAATGTAGTGATATAATGTATACACTTTGCGCGAAAAAGCGACAAAAAAACATAATGATAATACGGGAATTTGAAATAAAATGAATTGGATAAATTATTTATTTACAGCGCTCAGCGTTTTGTTTACTCTGTGTTATGCCTATCAAATATTCTATATATTCGTACCGTTTTTCAAAAAGCCGAAGCCCAAGAACAAGGAGCTTCATAAGTTTGCCATAATGATATGCGCAAGAAACGAGCAAAACGTTATCTGCGACCTTATCGACAGCATAAAGAGCCAAAGCTATCCCCAAGAGCTTTTGACCGTATTCGTTATGGCGGATAACTGCACGGACAATACTGCAGGCGTTGCAAGAGAAAAAGGCGCCGTGGTATACGAGCGCTTTAACACCGAGCTCGTCGGCAAGGGCTATGCGCTGAATATGCTCCTTCAAAACATCGAAAGAGACTTTCCCGAAGGCTTTGACGGATATATGGTATTCGATGCTGATAACGTGCTTTCGCACAACTACATTGAACACATGAACGGCGAATTCTTTGACAGAAGTTCCATAGTCACTTCTTACAGAAATTCCAAAAACTACGGTGACAACTGGATATCCGCAGGATATGCACTTTGGTTTTTGCGCGAGTCCAAATACCTCAACACCTCAAGACAACTTCTCGGAACGAGCTGTATGATATCCGGAACGGGATTTTTATTCGGAAGAGATATCTTGCTTGAGCAGGGAAACTGGCCTTTCTATCTTTTGACGGAAGACATTCAATTCTCCGCACATCATATAGTTGGCGGAAAGAAGATATCCATTGCATCCGATGCGGTGCTTTACGATGAACAGCCCACCGATTTTAAGCAGTCCTGGAATCAGAGACTTCGTTGGGCAAAAGGATTTTTGCAGGTGTTCGGAAAGTACGGAAAGAATATTATCAAAAAGATATTCAAAGGAAGCTTCAGCGCGTACGATATTTGTATGAGCATTATGCCTGCGGCAATGATCTCCATAGCAACCTGTATTTTGGGTATCGTAAGCTCCGTCGTGGCTATGTGTACGCAAGCCGACATCATTCCTCCCCTGCTTTCCATGCTCGGCGGATTTGCGTATATGTATCTGACCATCTACGTCGTCGGTCTTGTAACGACGATAACCGAATGGAAGCAGATACATACGACTGCGTTCAAGAAGATCTGGTACACCTTCACGTTCCCCTTCTTTATGGGCACTTATCTTCCCATTGCGGTCGTGGCTTTATGCAAAAAGAACGTAACCTGGAAGCCTATCAAACACGGTGTTAAAGCTCCCGAGTGGATAGACGAAGAAGACGAAAAAACCGATAATAAATAAAAAAACTACGGCGGATGCGATGCATCCGCCGTTTGTTTTGTTATGCTTCTATCATACTGTCGTCCCAGCTTTCATGCTTTTCGAAGCCGAGAAGATTTACAACCGTTGCGGCAATATTGGAAAGTCCGAAATTGCCGTCTTTTACCTTATATCCGTCGCCGTAGAAATTATCGTAGAATATAAACGGAACGGGATTTAAGGTGTGGCTGGTCTTTGCCTTCGTCTTGCCGTCGGAGGAGTATTTTACGTTACCCTTTTTGTCAAGCTCGAACATCTCGTCAGCGTTACCGTGGTCAGCGGTAAAGAGCGCGATACCCTTGCACTTATCGACTGCTTCAAGTATTCTCGCAAGCTGCATATCGAGCGCTTCCATACTTATGAGCGTAGCTTGAAGGCTTCCCGTGTGTCCGACCATATCTCCGTTGGGGAAGTTGACTCTTATAAAGTCGTAATTTCCGCTTTCGATATCACTTATAAGTTCATCGGTTATCTCTGCGCATTTCATCCAAGGTCTTTGCTCAAAGGGAACTACGTCGGAGCGTATCTCCTTGTACGTTTCAAGCTCTTCACTAAACTTTCCGCTCTTGTTACCGTTCCAGAAATACGTTACGTGGCCGTATTTCTGCGTTTCGGATATGGCAAGCTGTCTTATGCCCTCTTTAGAGAGGTGCTCACCCATTGTATTGACTATCTCGGGAGGAGAAACGAGGAATCTTGAGGGAATGTGAAGGTCGCCGTCATACTCAAGCATACCTGCGTACATTACGTTTGGAACTCTTTGTCTGTCGAATTTGTCGAAATCCGCCCCCTGCTCGAAAGTCTTTGATATTTCAAGCGCTCTGTCGCCTCTGAAGTTGAAGAAAATTACGCTGTCGCCGTCTTCTACCGTACCTACGGGCTTTCCGTTTTCGCTGATAACGAATGCGGGAAGGTCCTGGTCTATCACGCCAAGCTCGGTTCTGTAAGTCTCGACAGCTTCTTTCGCGCTGTCAAAATATCTGCCCTTACCCAAAACGTGAGTTTGCCAGCCGATATTTACCATATCCCAGTTTGCTTCGTATCTGTCCATCGTGATGGTCATTCTGCCGCCGCCCGACGCTATCTTTGCGTCAAAGCCCGCGTCGTTTAACTCGCAAAGGAACTGCTCGAAGGGAATAACGTAATCAAGCGCAGAAGTCTCCCCTACGTCTCTTCCGTCGAGAAGGATATGTATTCTCGCTCTCTTAACGCCGTCTTTCTTTGCTCTTACGAGCATTGCTTTCAAGTGGTCAATGTGAGAGTGAACGTTTCCGTCGGAGAAAAGTCCGATAAAATGAAGCGTACCGCTATCCTTGCAATTTGCAAGAAGCTCCTTCCATGTCGCGTTTTCAAACATCGACCCGCTCTCGATAGAGGAGCTTACGAGCTTTGCGCCCTGTGCATATACCTGACCTGCGCCCATCGCGTTGTGTCCTACCTCGGAATTACCCATATCGTCGTCTGAGGGAAGTCCGACAGCCGTGCCGTGAGCCTTTAAGCTTAAGGTCTTATACTTCGACATAAGCATATCAAGCGTAGGTGTGAAAGCTCTCTCAACGGCATTTCCTTCGTTTTTCGTACCGATGCCGACTCCGTCCATTACAACGAGAACAACGGGCCCTGCAACTTTTTTAAATCTCTTGCTCTTTTCCAATTTTCTTACCTCTGATAATTAAATTTGTTGTTGTATTTATTGCAAAAACAAGCAAAGCCCCCAAAAGCAAGGCAAGACTTATCTTTAACACGTAAAAAATGTATGCGTCGGCGCTCGAAAGAAGACCGAGCTGTACCGCATCGAAGTTTCTCTTTGCGACAAAGCTCTTAAAGATAAGATAAGCCGCGCCGAAAAACGCACTCTGCGATATAAACGGTATCACCGAATAAAACGTGCCGTTTCTTCGGTTGAGAATAATCATAAATAAATACACGGCGGCGGCAAGTATCACTACGGGTAAAAGCGCCGTTTCAACCGCAGAAACGACAGCGGGAATGTACGCACCGACTGTGCCTGCTCCGATAAAGCCCGTAACTCTGCCGAATATCTCTGATATATCCTGCCAATAGACGCCCGTTATCTCGTCGATATCCTCTTTTTCAGTTATGCCGTGCTCAAGCGCTTTTTCGGAAAATGCGCTTATTACGGCGTTTTTGTATTCCTCCGTCGATACGGGTGCGGGGTTTCTTCCAAGAAGCTTCCCGACCGATACGTTATAAGCGCTTCTTACAAGGTCGTCGGGAGGAAGTATTCTTTCAATAAATTCGCCGTCGACACCGGAGTTTACAACGAGAACCTCTATTTCTTCGGCTATCTGCGCTATCTTATCCTCGTACGCGCCGTTTTGCTCAAGTTTTTCGAAAACCAGATCGGATTCTATCACAAAATCGACTACCGTTGCCGCAACTGCGGAAAGCATAACGGCAATCGTCAAAATGACGGATAAAACCGTGTTTACGGCAGCCTTTAAAATATCTTTTTTCACTTTGCCACCGCCCCTCTGTCGATAAGAGTACCGTCAACCAGCTCGCAATACACCATAAAGCGCTGTGTCCTTGAAAGAAGAGTGTTGAGAGGAAAGCAAGTGTAAACTATCAAATTCTCGTAATCGAGAGTGAAGTCGTAGGATTCCGTGTCCGTCGCGGGTATTATTTTGATATCGTTCACTTTGTAAACGTAGTCGCCGTACGTCGTTTCGATATTGAATATATCACCGATCTGCGCTTTTTCAAGCGTTCTGAAAAACGTATGGCAATGCGCCGCTATCATAATCGTTCCTTGGTCGCCGGGTACATTTCCGCCGTAATACGTGCCTGCGCCTACTTTAAGTATTTTGTCGTTATCACCCATATAAAGATCGGCGTTTATTCCGAGCCTTTCGCATCTTATTACGCCGTATTTTTCACTGTACTCGGGAAAATCCATTTCGTTTACGGATACCTTAGACGTATATCCCTTATCCGCCCAATATTGCCTCTCGGCTTCTATTGCGGAAACTATCTCGTTTTTCTTGTCCATCAAAGCATTTTCAGTGATAAGCGTATAGTCCGTTTTATTGCCGAATATCGCATCTACACCTATTTTCGCTATATTCGCATAAGGCTTTACAAGAATATACGCAATCAAAAGCACCGATGCTGCCGTAAGTACAAGTACCGTTAAATATTTTACGGCACAGAGTATTACTTTTTTTACCATATTGTCTACCTTAACCATAATTACTTCGTCTGTTTTCCTCTTGACATTCTACCATTCCGTACCGCTCTGTGTCAATATCATTAAAGGTAATTATATATTTTTTTGCAAAATACTTGACAAACATATTTTATTGCAGTATAATCATTAGCGTTGTTTAGGGGTATGATGTAATGGTAACATGCCGGTCTCCAAAACCGTTCTTGAGAGTTCGAGTCTTTCTACCCCTGCCATCAAAGGGCTACAAAAAAGATATAGCCAAAGAAAAACTCTGATTTTATCAGGGTTTTTCTGTTTTTATAGGCGAAATTTTAGTTGTCCGTTTTGCCGTACAAAAAAGATATTTTTCTCAAACCAGACTTGAACTATCACAATGTCGCTATGTTTACGGAGTATAGAACTATCTATGCTCCTTTTCTTTTGCAAAAAGAATTGACTTTCTTCCATAATTTTGATATCATAATCTCAAGATATAATGATATCAAAAATGGAGGTAGGATTATGAATAAATCGGATACCCCAACATATCAAAAAATAATGATCCCTCTGCGTCTGCCACCGGATATTTACAACCGAATGATTGACGAGGTGCAAAAAAAGAAAAAGGACGAACGCGGATATAGCGTCAACCAGTATTTAACAGAAATACTGACAAAAGATTTGGAGGAGAAAAACAATGGCTAATAATACAATGCAATCTATTGAACCTAATATTGCTGATTTGGTAAATGGCTGGCTAAAATCATATAAGTTGGATTACAAATTAGAGCAGGAATCCTTGAACACGGAGATTGACAAGGCTCTGAATGATTATTTTTCTAAAAACGGTGGTGTAGGTGGCAATCGTCCCGATGCCAAATTATTGCTGCAGGATAAAAGCTTAAATTACTACCCCATTCTTATTGAATACAAGGGCTATAAGGACAGGTTGGTAAAACTTGATGCTAACGGACAGGTTGACAACAAAACCGCCAAGAATGAACCGAACTATAAAAACATTAATTCTTATGCCGTAAACGGTGCGGTACATTATGCTAACGCTGTTCTTCACCACACTAGCTATACTGATATTATTGCCATCGGAGTGACCGGGCATAAAGACGAAAGCGGAAAACTCATACATCAGATAGGCGTATATTATGTTTCTAAAGCAAACTTCGGTATTGGTCAGATGGTTGATGAATACACAGACCTTTCGTTCTTAAAAAATGACCATTTTGATGCCTTCATCGAAAAAGTCAAGCAATTGCAGTTAACTCAAGAAGAAATTGATCGGTTGAAAGAACGCAGAGAAAAAGAAATAAATGCTAGCCTTGTAAAACTTAATAATGACATTTATCAGAACGAAAAAGGTCTCGGAGAAAACGATCGTGTTTATTTGGTGGCGGCATCTATTATCGCTACTCTCGGCATTCCGGGAAAAGTAAAACCTCTCGAAAAATCGGACTTAATTTCTTCTACGGAGGAAGGTAATACCGACGGCGAAATTATGATCAGAAAAATCAAAGCATTTTTGTCCGAAAAGAAACTACCTACAGATAAAAGAGAGCTTATACTCAGAACACTTCAAAACACACTTTTAACGGATAACATAAACAAGGTTCAAAATGGAG
>JAZRTW010000162.1:0-4011 GCA_045652265.1 Eubacteriales bacterium
ATTGTCCGAAGGCAGAGACGAGATGAAGATATGCTCGTTTTTGTGGACGTATTACGGCTATCCCAACGCTTGCTACGAGGGCAAAAACGTTGAAATGATGCGTATGCATAACGGCGAGATACTTGCAGAGAGCGAAATGAAAAACGGCACTATGCCCAAGGTAGACTACGTAAGCGGCGTGCCCGATTCGGGAACGCCTCACGCGATAGGATACGCTAACGCAAGCGGATACCGATTTGCAAGACCCTTCGTAAAGTATACACCCGCTTGGGCAAGAAGCTTTATCCCCACGAACCCCGCGGAGAGAAATAAGATAGCGAGAATGAAGCAAGTACCCGTAAACGAGCTTATCAAGGATAAGGATTTACTTTTCGTGGACGACAGCATCGTAAGAGGAACGCAGCTTCGCGAAACGGTGGAGTTTCTCTATAATTGCGGAGCAAAATCCGTTCATATGCGCTCTGCTTGTCCTCCCATTATGTACGGTTGCAAATATTTAAACTTTTCGAGAAACACCTCGGATATGGATCTTCTTGCACGCAGTATAATAATGGAGCTTGAGGGAGAGGAAGGATTTAAGTATATTGACGAATACGCAGACGGCACGACCGAAAGAGGAAAGGCAATGCGAAAGGCGATATGCGAAAAGCTTCACTTCGATTCATTGGAATATCAGACTCTTGACGGAATGATAAAGGCAATAGGTATCGACAGATGCAAGGTCTGCACTTATTGCTGGGACGGTAAGGAATAAAAGGAGAAAGGAAAAACAAAATGAAAAATTCACGATCTGAAAGCTACGCAGCCGCAGGCGTCGACATCACGGCGGGATATAAGGCTGTAGAGCTTATGAAAGCTCATATAGCAAGAACCTTGACAAGCGGAGTTTGCTCCGACGTCGGAGGCTTTGGAGGACTCTTTGAGCTTGACGTAAAGGGTATGGAAAAGCCCGTTTTGGTTTCTGGTACTGACGGTGTTGGTACGAAGCTTAAGCTTGCTTTCATTATGGACAAGCACGACACGGTCGGTATCGACTGTGTTGCAATGTGCGTAAACGACGTTATATGCTGCGGCGCAAAGCCCCTCTTTTTCCTTGACTACATCGCTTGCGGCAAGAACGTTCCCGAGAAGATAGCGTCTATCGTATCGGGTATTGCCGAGGGTTGCGTACAGAGCGGTGCGGCGCTTATCGGCGGCGAAACTGCCGAAATGCCCGGTTTTTACCCCATCGACGAATACGACCTCGCCGGCTTTGCCGTCGGCGTTGTAGATAAGCCGAAGATCCTTAACCCCAAGACTATGCAGACGGGAGACGTCGTTATAGCGCTTCCTTCAAGCGGCGTTCACTCCAACGGCTTTTCACTCGTTAGAAAGGTATTCGATATCGGCAACAGCGATATCACGAAGCCCGTAGCCGAGCTTTCGGGTAAATCCGTCGGCGAGACGCTTCTTACACCTACAAAGATATACGTAAAGCCTATTTTGGCGCTTCTTGAAAAAGTAAACGTACGCGCGATCTCTCACATCACGGGCGGCGGATTTTACGAGAATATTCCGAGAAGCCTTCCCGCAGGATTTGGTGCGAAGATCGACAAGAGCGCTCTTAAGATCCTTCCCATCTTCGATCTTATCGCGAAGGTCGGAAAGATACCCGAGAGAGATATGTTCAACACCTTCAATATGGGCGTCGGCATGAGCGTCGTAGTACCCAAGACCGAGGCAGACCTTGCCGTAACTACTCTCAAGGAAAACGGCATCGACGCTTACGTTATCGGTGAGATCGTCGAAAGCGACGAGGGTGTAATACTCTAAAAACCGAAAAAGGAACGCAAAGTAATGAGTGATAAGGTTAAAATTGCCGTTTTGGTGTCTGGCGGCGGCACGAATCTGCAGGCACTTATAGACGCGCAAAAAAACGGCGTGATAGCAAACGGCGAGATAGCCGTGGTCATTTCCAACAAAAAAGACGCTTACGCTCTCGAAAGAGCTGAAAAGGCGGGAATCAAGACCGCGACGGTCATAAAGAAGGATTTTCCTACGAAAGAGGAATTCGAAGATAAGATAATTTCCACTATCGAGGAAAACGGCGCAGAGCTTATAGTGCTTGCAGGCTTTTTGGCTATTCTTTCCGAAAGATTTACGTCGCGCTATCCTAAAAGAATAATCAACGTTCACCCCTCTTTGATACCCTCGTTTTGCGGCGACGGCTTTTACGGTCTTAAAGTGCACGAAGCGGCACTTTCATACGGAGTAAAGGTAAGCGGTGCAACGGTGCATTTCGTAAACGAGGTGACCGACGGGGGAGAGATAATAATGCAAAAGGCGGTCGAGGTACTTGAAGGCGACACGCCCGAAATCTTGCAAAGAAGAATTATGGAACAAGCGGAGTGGAAGATACTTCCCGAAGCCGTGGAAAAAGTATGCGGAGCTCTCCGCAAGTAAAAGGAGTACGTTATGGCACTTTATGATTTGAAAAAGCTTTTGTCTGAAAACACTTATCCCGGAAGAGGTATAGTCATTGGTAAAAGCGCGGACGGCAAAAACGCAATGATTGCTTATTTCATTATGGGAAGAAGCGAGAACAGCAGAAACAGAGTATTCGAAGCGTTTGAAGGCGGTATGCGCACGAAGGCGTACGATGAGTCGAAGCTTTCCGACCCAAGCCTCATAATTTATAATCCCTATCTTCAGACGGCAGGCGGAAATATCGACATTATCACGAACGGCGACCAGACGAATACCATATTTGATTTTATAAACGAAGACAAGACCTTTGAAGAGGCGCTTTACACCAGAGAGTTCGAGCCAGACGCTCCCAACTTCACACCTCGTATATCGGGCGCGCTTTACTATGATTTTGCAAAATCGGCATTCACGTATAAGCTTTCCATTTTGAAAAGTTCAAACGGACGTCCCGAGGCGTGCAACCGTTATTTCTATAATTACGCTACGGAAAACGGCATAGGACACTTCATTCATACCTATAAGTGTGACGGCAACCCCATTCCGTCCTTCTACGGTGAGCCCGAGGAAGTCGAGCTTCCAAACAGCGCCGAGGAGCTTGCAGAGCTCGTTTGGGAGAACTTAAACGAGGCGAATAAGGTTTCGCTTTTCGTAAGATGCGTACCCCTTGACGGCTCAAAGGCTACAGATATCATCATTAACAAAAACAAATAAGGAGCAGGTAAAATGCAAGAATTTGAACTCAAATACGGTTGTAACCCCAATCAAAAGCCCTCCAAGATATATATGGCAAACGGAAGCGAGCTTCCTATTAAGATTTTAAGCGGCAGACCCGGTTATATTAACTTTCTTGACGCTTTCAACGCATGGCAGCTCGTAAAGGAGCTTAAAGAGGCGCTCGGACTTCCTGCGGCAACTTCATTTAAGCACGTAAGCCCCACGTCTGCGGCAGTAGGTATTCCTCTTTCGGATACGCTTAAAAAGGCTTGCTTTGCTGAGGGAATAGAGGGACTTGACGAATCACCTCTTGCGTGCGCATTTGCAAGAGCGAGAGGAACCGACCGTATGTGCTCCTTCGGCGATTTTATCGCACTTTCCGACGTTTGTGACGTCACCACCGCAAAGCTTATCAAAAGAGAGGTATCAGACGGTGTTATCGCTCCCGGTTACGAACCCGAGGCACTTGAGATACTTTGTGCAAAGAGAAACGGCAAATATAACGTCGTCCAGATAGATAAGGACTACGTTCCCGAGGTAAAAGAGACCAAGCAGGTATTCGGAATTACCTTCGAGCAGGGAAGAAATAACTTCGAGATAAACAAGGAACTCCTCACGAACGTCGTTACTGCGAATAAGGAGATTCCCGAGGAAGCAAAGCGCGACCTTATCGTTGCGCTCATCACGCTTAAATACACGCAGTCAAACTCCGTTTGCTACGCAGTTGACGGTCAGGCTATCGGCGTAGGCGCAGGTCAGCAGTCGAGAATCCACTGTACACGTCTTGCAGGTACTAAGGCTGATACTTGGTTCTTGCGTCAGCACGAAAAG
>JAZRTW010000163.1:0-14832 GCA_045652265.1 Eubacteriales bacterium
CAAAGCCGCGGAATATGCAAAGAAGTCCTCCGACTCCCGCAACGAGTGCGTATCCTACTCTGCCTAAATTTCCCATTATGGGGCCCATTACGCCGCCCCAGAACTGTGCGCCTATCTGCTTATCCCTCATATACTCGTTGAGCTTTGAAAATTCCTCAACGCTTATATCCTCGCGGCAAAATACCTTCGTGACCTTCTGTCCAGAAACGCTCTCCTCTATGTAACCGTTTACCGAGCCGAGAGCGGACTGTTGGGCGCTGTAATACTTACGGCTGAGTTTCATTATAGCCGCGCCGCCAAAGGTGAAGATAGGCATAAACACGAGTATTATGAGCGTAAGCCATATATTCGTGTACGCCATCATCGCCAAAGTTCCGACGATATTTATGCTTCCCGAAATGAGCGATATGACGGAGTTATCGAGCATTACGCCTATATTATCGACGTCGTTGGTATATCGGCTCATAAGCTCTCCCGCACTGCTCTTATCATAAACGCTTACGGGGAGCTCTTGCATCTTGCAAAACAGGTCGTTTCTTATTTTTTCAACCGCATTTTGCGAAACTTTAAGCATAAGTCGGGCTTGGGTAAAGCTCGCTATAACACCCGTAAGGTATATAAATACGAGCATCAAAAGCACCTTCAAAAGCGAAAGAAGTACGTTTTCTGCAGTATTCGTCTTGGAGAAACTAAGTTCTGCGGGCGCGCCTGCATTTTTTACGGAAAACTCTAACGCAAGTGCGGTTGCGCCTGCGTTTATCTTCGCACCGTCCTTTGAAAGTACGCTTACGCTGTCTTCATTCTGTATGATAAGGCAGTCTTCGCTTTCCGTAGCGGCGTTTTCTTCGGGTAACCGCGCGCCGATAAGCGTAAGCTCATCGCTTGGGAAGTTTACCGTAAAGCGATAACTCTCTATATCGCGCTCGGGCAAAGTGACCGTAGCCGTAAGCGTGTCGCCCTGTGTCTTTTTCGATATGACAAGCTCGTCGCTTTCTTCGCCGTTTATTTCGGTCTTATACTTTGAGTCGTCTATACTGTTAATTACGGGACGAAGCACATACGAGCCGATAAGCGAAACTGCCGTTGATATAACCATACAAAGTATCGCAAGTATGAGAAGGAGCTTATATTTGCCGATATATGCAAGGAGCTTCTTCAAAGTGCTTTTCATATCCTTCGGCTTGCCGTGGAGAGCGGGATTGCCGCCCCTTCCCCGCATACCGCCGCCCATCATCGGAGGACGGTTCTTTTGAGGAGAATTCGGAAGTCCGCCGTAAAGAGCGCGGAGCTCTTCTAAACTTTTACTTGCCATATTATTCCTCCTCTGTGTTTATTTGGGAATCGTATATCTCTTTATACTCGCTGTTTGACGCGAGAAGCTCTTTATGCGTTCCCATTCCCGTTATCTTTCCGCCCGACATTACGATTATCACGTCTGCGTTCACGACGGAAGATACGCGCTGTGCAATAATTATTTTCGTCGTACCCGTAAGCTCGCGAAGACTCTTTCGTATGCTTGCCTCGGTTGCCGTATCGACGGCGCTCGTAGAGTCGTCCAAAATAAGTATCTTCGGCTTTGCGATAAGCGCTCTTGCGATGCAAAGTCTTTGCTTTTGACCGCCCGAAACGTTCGTGCCGCCTCTTGTGACGGAGAAGTTATATCCGCCCTCGAAGCTCTTTACGAATTTGTCCGCCTGTGCCGCTTCGGAAGCCCAAACAAGCTCGTCGTCCGTCGCGTCCTCGTCTCCGAAGCGGAGATTTTGTGCAACCGTACCCGAGAAGAGCACGTTATTTTGAAGCACCATACTGACGCCGCGGCGAAGATTTTTTAAATCGTATTCGCGAACGTCCACGCCGTCGACGAGCACTCTGCCGCTTGAAGGGTCATAAAGGCGCGGTATCATCGACACGAGCGTACTCTTTCCCGAGCCCGTAGTGCCGATTATTCCAACCGTTGAGCCCGCCTCCACCTTAAAACTTACGTTATCAAGCACGGGCTCGGGGCTGTCCTTATAATATCGGAAGCTTACGTTTTCAAATTCGATACTTCCGTGCTGTACCGTCATATCGGAAGTGCCCGATTCGATGTCAGTTTTCTCATCAAGCACCTCGCATATACGCTTGCCCGACGCTATTGCGCGCGATGCGAAAACAAAGAGCATACTGAGCATCGTAAGCGACATAAGTATCTGCGAAAGATACGTCACAAAAGCCGAAAGGCTACCGATGGAAAGCGAAAAGGGGTTATCTATAACGGTCTTTCCGCCGATAAACAAAACTGCGACGGAAGCGAGATTCATCACGAGCGTCATAAGCGGTGACGAAAGTATCATAAGCTTCATCGCACCAACGCCCGCGTCCTTCAAATTCTTGTTTGCCTTTGCAAATTTCTCCTTTTCGTACTCCTCGCGGTTGAAGGATTTCACGACTCTTACGTTTGCAATATTCTCCCCGACGGAGCTGTTTAAGCCGTCTATCTTCTCCTGCATTTTAGAAAAGCGCGAAAACGCTTTGGTGATGATAAAGCCCTGTATCGCCACAATAAGCGGTATCGCAAAGAAAAGTACGTTCGCAAGTTTCGGGGCGATTATTATCGCCATTATGAGAGCGCCTATCAAAATGCCGGGGCTTCGAAGGCACATACGAAGCAACATATTTATAAAATTCTGAAGCTGTGTAACGTCGTTGGTAAGTCTAGTTATAAGAGAGCTTGTAGAAAATTTATCTATATTCGTGAATGAAAAGTCTTGTATCTTTTTGTAAACGTCAAGTCTTAAATCCGTTGCGAAATTGCCCGACGCCTTTGCACCGAACCACGCACCGCCTATTCCGCCGAGCATCATAACGACGGCAAAAACCACCATAAGTGCCGACATTAAGGCTACGTAGCCCCAATCTCCGTTTGTTATTCCCACGTCTATTATCTTCGCAAGTAACGCGGGCATAAGTATCTCTCCCACTATCTCCACTATCATACACAGCGGGCCGAGAATAAAGTATGCCGTATACGGCTTTATATATTTACTCCAACGCTTCATTTTACTTCCTTTCCGTAGCCTCTTATCGCCTTTACGTCGTTTTCGGTTACTTTCGGTATCTCGATAAGCTTGTTTTCTATTGCCGATAGATTACTTTGAAGCTTTTCAAGGCAAGAAATAAAGCCCGAAAGCTCTTCGTCGGAAAAATTCGAAAACATCGCGGCGTCTATACCCGCAAAGCTCATACGCGTCTTCGAAAGAAGCTCTCTTCCCTCGTCCGTAAGACTTATTTCCTTTACTCTGTCGTCGCCTTCGCGGGCGCTTCTTTGCAAAAGGCCTTCCGCTTCGAGCTTTTTCACCGCGCCCGTCACCGCGGCGGAGCTGATTTCAAGAAGCTCGGCAAGGCGTTTTTGCGTTATATGCGGCTCTTTGTCCACTGCTTTCAAAACGTCGCAAGCCATTCGGCGTACGCCGAGCGATCTTGCCATCTTACCGAACATACCCTTATGCATACGGTCGGTACGCATAAAAAGGCTTATTGCAATTTTTACCTTATCCGTAAGTACGGTCTGCATATTTCCTCCATAGTTAAGTATTTAACAGTTAAGTACTTAACTATTATATTACGCAAGTGCATTATGTCAACCGTTTTCACAAAAAATTTACAATTCCGATGCGGTGTTTCTTGAAACTGAAGGGCTTTTTTGATATAATTGATATGAGGTGACGTATTGTGCAAAGTATAACTGACGCGCTTAAAAAACTCGAAAATTCGAAGTTCCGTTCATCGTTTCATTTAAAGAAAAAGGAACTCGATTATATAAGAGAAAAAGGTCTTGACGTAATAAGAGAGCACGCAAGAGACATAATAAAGAAAAGGCTCGCTCCCAGCTTTATCGAAAACGACGGAAGCCAGACGCCGACGAAAAACCACCCCGTATTTATCGCACAGCACGCCTGCGCCTGCTGTTGCCGCTCTTGCCTTTATAAATGGTATAAGGTGCCGAAAGACGTAGAACTTTCGGAAGAAAGGCAGGAAAAAATAGTTTCCTTGCTGATGGCTTGGATCGAAAAAGAATATGCTTCTTGCGATAACGTATCTTAATTTTACTATTGATTTTTTTGTAATTTATGGTATAATGTATACTGTGTGTATATGCAAATGAAAGGATTTAATTATGAGTAATAAGAACTATCCGCTTTATCAAACGACATTCATCGACGATATGCGTTCTCTTGTCGAAAATTCCGCAAAAAACTTCCCCGACAAGATAGCGATATCATACAAGAATTCCCCCTCCGACAAGGAGACTCAAAGAGTAAGCTACACCGAATGGAGAGATGACGTCAGAGCTCTCGGCACGGAGCTTACGAGAATGGGATATCGCGAGAAGACCATAGCTCTTATCGGCGAGAACTCATACGGCTGGTGCTGTTCCTATTTTGCAGTTATGGCTATCGGCGCGGTACTCGTTCCCATCGACAAGGAGCTTCCCGTTGCGGATATCGCGGGTATAATTAACGTTTCAAAGTGTGACGCCGTCATCTTCAGCAAAACCGCAGAGGCAAAGATAAAGGAGATCGCTCCCTCTCTTGAAACGGTAAAAGCTTATTTCTCCATAGCGCAAGAAAGCTCCATCGAAGGTGCGGAAAGCATCACGGCTTTGGAAGAAAGAGGCGCTAAAGCGTATGAAGAAGGCGATAACAGCTACTACGAATACAAGATAGATCCCCACAAGCTTGCAACGATCGTATTCACATCCGGTACGACGGGCAAGGGCAAGGGCGTTATGCTCTCCCAATACAATATCGGACAGGATATGACCTGCGGTATGTATAACTTTGATATCACCCCAAAAACGCTCCACGTACTTCCTCCCCATCACACCTTCGGTTCGACCGTCGTGTTCGTTGGCCACCTTGCTCAAGGTAAGGAAGTTTACATTTCCAGCGGAATCAAGTACGTAAGCGAGGAGATAAAGGAACAACAGCCCACCCACCTTATTCTCGTTCCCGCCTTCTTGGAGGTTATGAACAAGAAGATATGGCAAACTGCGAAAAAGAGCGGTAAGGTAGGTCTTTTGAAGACGATGATGAGCGTCAGCAACTTTGCGCGTAAGTTTGGACTTGATATGCGCCGTAAGCTCTTTTCAAGCGTTCTTTCCGCATTCGGAGGTAAGCTTGAGCTCGTTATTTGCGGCGGTGCAAAACTCGACGAAGATATCATAAAGACGTTTGACGCTATCGGCATCACGCTACTTAACGGATACGGTATTACCGAGTGTTCTCCTCTTATCTCGGCAAACAGAAACAAATATCAAAAGCCCGGCAGCGTAGGCGTGCCGATTATCGGCTGTCAGGTTAAGATCGCAGATCCCGACGAAAACGGCGAGGGCGAAATTTGCGTAAAGGGTCCGCAGGTAATGCTCGGATACTTCGAAAATCCCGAAGCTACCGCAGCCGCGTTTGACGAAGACGGATTCTTTAAGACGGGCGACTGGGGAAAGCTCGACGAAGAGGGTTGGATATACATTACGGGAAGACTTAAAAATCTAATCATTCTCCCCAACGGAAAGAACGTATATCCCGAAGAAATCGAAGCTGATATACAAAAGATCCCCGGTGTAAACGAAGTCGTAGTATACGAAGGTGAAAGCTCTCTCCAAAGCGACAAGAAGCTCATCGTTGCGGAAATATTCCCCGACTACGATGCTTTGAAGGAGCTCGGTATTGAGGATAACAAGGTTTACTTCGAGAAGGAAATCAAGAAGCTTAACGAAAAGATGCCTCCCTACAAGGCTGTCAAGCGCGTTAAGCTCAGAAGCACCGAATTCGAGAAGAATACCTCAAAGAAGATCATAAGATTCGCAATCGATAAGACTATTGACTAAAGGGGACGTAAAAATGAATCATTCTATTGAAAACGAAAGCATAATTTTAACCGTAGCCGAAAAGGGCGCGGAGATGCAGTCTATCTACTCAAAGAAGACGGGTAAAGAGTATCTTTGGCAAGGTAATCCCGACATTTGGGCAGGAAGAGCATATAACCTCTTCCCCACTTGCGGTAAAATGGCGCAGAACAAATACACGTTTGACGGTGTTACGTATGAAATGAATCCTCACGGCTTTGCAAGACGTATGGATTTCGTGCTCTCCGATATGCAAGACGAGCAGATGAGCTTTACGCTCCGCGCAAACGAAGCCACCTTGAAGGCTTATCCCTTCCTTTTTGAATTCACCATCACCTATACGCTTGCAAACGATACGGTGGTAATAAGCTACGAAGTAAAGAACGAGGACAGCAAGACGATGCTATTCGCTATCGGCGGTCACCCCGGCTTTAACGTTCCTTTAAGCGAAAGAGAAGTATTCGAGGACTACTACTTGGAATTCTACGCAGAGGGCGATCCGCAAGAATACGTTATGAATTCCGACGGATATTTCAGCGGAAAAATGAGAGATTTTCCCCTTCGCGGCGGACGTATTTTAAATCTTTCACACAAACTCTTTAACAACGACGCTATCTTCCTTGATGGCGCGATAAACGGCGTAACGCTCAAGTCCTCTCAAAGCAAGCACTTCGTTCACGTGCATTTTGCGGGAATGAAATGCCTCGGCATTTGGCATAAGCCCAACGTTGAAGCTCCCTACGTTTGCATTGAGCCTTGGTCAAGCTGCCCCGTTAAAAACGGCGAGGCTATCGACTTCAGAAAGAAGCCGCAAAACCTCTCGCTTGCACCCGCGAAGACCTACAAAACGTCCGTGACGATAACGGTTGGCTAATTAAAACGATAAAAACTCTCTCCTTGCTACAAGGAGAGAGTTTTCGTTTTGCAAAAGCGACAACGGCTTTCGATATGCCGAAGCGTTTTTATCTATTCTGATTGTTCTGGTTATTGCGGTTATTCTGGTTATTCTGGTTGTTCTGGTTATTCTGGTTGTTCTGGTTATTCTGGTTGTTCTGGTTATTCTGGTTGTTCTGGCTGTTCTGGTTGTTCTGGCTGTTCTGGTTGTTCTGGCTGTTCTGGTTGTTCTGGCTGTTCTGGTTGTTCTGGTTGTTCTGGTTGTTGCGGTTATTCTGATTGTTCTGATAATTCTGGTTATTTTGATTGTTTTGGTAATTGTTTTCCATGATGAACTCCTTTCTTAATTGTTCGTGTATAGTTTTAACTGATTGATGACAAACTATACACAAAATTTTTTAGGAGGTTTTCGCGTGCTTTTAATACAAAACGGATTAGTTTTCACGATGGAAAGCAACAAGGAAAGTTATGCAGATATACTGATCGACAAAGATAAAATTGTTAAAATTTCAAAAAAAATAATACCAACGGAGCGCATGAGGGTCATTGACGCTTCAGGTTTGCTCATATATCCCGGTTTTATCGATGCGCATAGCCATATAGGGATTTCTGAAGAAAAGAAAACGAGTCACGGAGATGAATGCAATGAAGGCACCAATCCGATCACGCCCGCCGTACGCGCCATTGATGCGATAAATCCTATGGACAGCGCCTTTCACAACGCTCTTGCTTCCGGCATAACAAGCGTTATGGTCGGGCCTGGAAGTTCAAATCCTATTGGAGGGCAATTTGCATTCATAAAAACATACGGCAGACGAATTGATGATATGGTCGTACTCGCTCCTTCTGCTATGAAGCTTGCCTTCGGAGAAAATCCGATGACAAATTACGGCCCAAACGGGAATATCCCTTCCACGCGTATGGGAATTACATCGTTGATCAGAGAAGAATTAACGCTTGCAAAGCAATATTTCGATAGCGGTGACTCCTCACAGAAAACATTTACCATGGAATGCTACCGAGATCTTTTTGAGGGTAAAATTCCTATGAAAGCACACGTACACCGTGCAGACGATATTTTTACTGCCATTCGTATCGCCGAGGAATTTGGCCTAGGGCTTACTCTTGATCATTGTACGGAAGGACATCTTATAGCCGACGCCATCGCCGAAAGTAAGTTTCCTGCCATCGTCGGCCCCTCTCTTGCATCTCGAAGCAAAGACGAAGTGAGGCTTTCGGATTTTATGACGCCCGGTATACTTCAAAAAGCGGGTGTTTTGGTGGCACTTACCACAGATCACCCCGTATCGCGAATTCAATACCTTCCGCTGTGTGCGGCGCTTGCCGTTAAAGAGGGTATGAGCAAGTGGGGCGCGCTACGCGCAATTACCATTGACGCCGCCCGCATTTGCCGTGTAGATCACCGAGTAGGCAGTTTGAAAGAAGGAAAAGACGCCGATATCGCCGTTTTTGACGGCGATCCTTTGCAAATTGCTTCGTGTGTCAAGTACACTATCGTAAACGGAAATATTGCGTGGCAAGCAAAAAATTCATCGCAAGCATAGAAAAAACAAGGTGCGGTTGCACCTTGTTTTTTAATTTATTCATTTGTTTCTTCCGGGGTTACTTGCTCTTCGGTTTCTGTGTTTTCCTCCGTGATTGCGCTATCGGACGTGCCGGGTTTTGAAGTTTCGGGGGTTGTTCCGA
Source organism: Eubacteriales bacterium (assembly GCA_045652265.1). Lineage (GTDB taxonomy): Bacteria > Bacillota > Clostridia > Oscillospirales > CAG-272 > CALCTE01. Next base: position 8,489 of record JAZRTW010000163.1, read on the forward strand.
TAAGAGTTGCTTCCTTGCGAAGCTTCTCGATATCCTTTTGGCTTAACTTCTGTATCTGGTCGGGTGTGATCTTCTTTAAGAATATCGCGGGGTCTTTTCTCACGCCTTGCTCATATATCTCCAAATGAAGATGCGGGCCAGTGACTCTTCCCGAGTCACCCGAAAGTCCGATAGGCTGACCTTGGTACACCTTATCGCCTACCTCGACCAAAACACCCGAAAGATGCGCGTATATCGTTTTGTACTTTCCGCCGTGGTCTATCTCTATCATAAGGCCGTATGCGCCGCTGTACTGCGCTCTCGTGATAACGCCGCCGTCGCAAGCGTATATCATCGTTCCCATAGCGGCGTTGAAATCAAGACCGCCGTGGAAGCTGTGACCGCCGAAGATATCTCTCCAACCGTACCTGCTCGTTATAAGAGGATTATTTATCGGGATAATAAACGTTCCCGTAGGTGCTGTCGGGGGTTTGGGTTTCGTTCCGACAAGCACTATTTTTTCGACGGGCTCGGTTATCGTTTCCGCCGATAAAACCACTCTCTCAACCTCTTCGCCGTTTATATAGCTTGCGCTTGCAACTACGCTTCGAAGCCCCGTCTGTCCCTCTTGGAATACGTAGGTTATACCGTCGTAATAGTCTGCGCTGTCTCTGTAAACCGTCTTATAAGGTACGCTTTCTTCGTACTCCTCCGTCACCGTCGTCTTATAAAGAAGAAGCGTGGAACTGTCGCCTTCAAAATCAACGTGCGTGTAATATGTGTTTGTAAAGTCACATTCGCCGTCGATCTCGCTTGCGTAGGCACGAAGCGCTACCGTTTCGTCTGCGGCATATTCAATCGTTGCGTTTAAAAGAAGAGTTACGAGCTCATCTTTCGTATAGACCGTTTCCTTCGCCACTGCTCTCTTTTGGAAATATATAGTATTTGCTATCTCAACCGTTCCCTCGTAGCGATCAGCGACGAGAGAAGTGACTTCTTCAAGTGCGCCTTGCAACACGGTAAGGTCTTCGTTTGCGGCTACGAAATTGCCGTCAACGTACAAAGCGTACGCTTCGGCAAGCCTTTCGTCTGCCACTATAACGAACATTTTATCAAAAAGCTCTTCCGAATTTATGGCTTCGATGTTCTCACCGTACGTCATTTCAAAAGCTATATTCGCATCGTACTTATATTTTATTCCCAGAATATCGGACATTTCGTCCTCAAGAATACTCTTCGCTTCCTCGTATACGTCAATGTTTTCTACATAACCGAGTGTCTGACCGTCACAGTCAATACGTATCTTAACACCGCTTTTAACGGTTGCCGTGATCAAAAACACAACTATTATTACCGATAAGATCGGTAATATATAGGAAAATACTTTTGCAAGTACTCCGTTTTTTGCTTTTTGGGCGGTTGCCATCAAAAGCCCCCTTTCGACAAAATTAACACTCAAACAAAGTCATTATACCATAAAATACAGCGCTTTGTCAATACCCGCACTTTCGGGGCAAAAATTACGCCCGAGAAGTGTGCTTCCCGGGCGTCTTTCATCTTCTGTTCATCTTGCTATTCTCATCGCGCATACGGGCTCTCCGAGCGACAGAAAATCGGAAAGCTCCGTAAAGCATACCTTGCCCTCTTTCCACGACGCGTGTACCACTATGCCCTTACCCGCATAAAGTCCGACGTGCCCTTTCAGATAGACGAGATCAGCCTTTTCCAAGCTCTCAAAGCTCACCCTCTGTCCCGATTGCATACTCGGGTCGGCGTCGCGGTAAAGCTCTATACCGCAAGCGTTATAGCACATCGCGACAAAGCCCGAGCAGTCTATGCCGAGCACCGTTTTTCCGCCCCATTTATAAGGCGTGCCCAAAAATTGCTTTGCACATCTTATTATCTTGTCGGCATCAAAACGGCTCTCTATGCTCTCAAGGCTCTTTGAGTGAACGTAAAAGCGGTCGCCGTTTATTCCTTCGATTTCCCTGAATCCGTCCTTTTCGTAGGCAGTCGCCTTAACAAGACTGCCCATAAAGAGCGTAAAATGCTCTGCGGACTTGAAGGTAGGCTCTTTATACGCTCCCGCGCAAAGCGTGCATATACGATAATTTGCTTCGTAGCGCTTACCCGTAAAATCGCCTAAATTGACGTATCCCCTATAGCGCATGGGCGCTTCGACGAGAGCAAGCCGCTCCGTTACCGTCACGGGCTTCACGTTCCAACCGTATAAGAGCTGGTCGCATATAAGCTCTGCGTCGGGGCCGTACATATTGGCAAGGGGTATTTTGACTATCACAGCTTAAGCCTCTGCAAATTCATTGTAGATCGCGTTTATTGCGGTCTCAAAGTTTACGCGGTCGACTCCGATTATTATGTTAAGCTCGCTTGAGCCCTGGTCGATCATTCTTATGCTGATGTTGTTCTTCGCAACCGCCGAGAATACCTTTGCGGCAGTACCGGGCTTCGACTTCATCGCTCTGCCGACTACGGCGATAAGAGCAAGGTCGCGGTCAACCTTCAAATAGTCGGGATTAAGCTTCGCATCAAGCTCTTTTAAGAGGCTCTCTTCTCTTGCAGTAAAGTTTGCGTCATCCAAAACGACTACGCTCATATTGTCGATTCCCGTAGGTACGTGCTCGATGGATATTTCGTAGCGGCGGAATATCTCACAAGCTCTCGACATAAAGCCTACGTCACCGTGCATCTGGTCCTTTTCGATATCGACTACGGCGAAATTCTTTCTGCCGGCAATACCCGTGATGACCATATCCGTCTCTTTGCTCTCGGGAACGCTTTCAACTATCATCGTGCCGCTGTCGTCGGGGCGGTTCGTGTTTCTTATGTTAATGGGAATACCTGCGGTGCTTACGGGGAAAATGCTGTCCTCGTGCAACACCGTAGCGCCCATATAAGAAAGCTCGCGAAGCTCTCTGTATGTAATCATCGAAATGGACTTGGGATCCTTAACTATTCTGGGATCCGCCATCAAAAAGCCGGAAACATCCGTCCAGTTTTCGTACATATCCGCCTTTACCGCTCTTGCGACGATAGCGCCCGTAATATCGTAGCCGCCTCTTGAGAAGGTCTTAATGGTATCGTTGGGCATTGAGCCGTAAAATCCGGGGATAACGGCTTTGCCGCACTTTGCAAGAGCCTTCGCGGTAGACTCGTCCGTAAGTTCAGCATCAAGGCTTCCGTCGTTTTTGAATCTCACGATGCCCGATGCATCGACAAACTCAAATCCGAGGCACTTTGCAAGCACGATACCGCAAAGATATTCGCCTCTGCTTGCTACGTAGTCTCTGCCCGCGCGTGAACGCATCGCGTATCCGATGCGGATGAACTCCTCGTCAAGAGAAAGATCTATTCCGAGGTCGGCGATTATGGTATCGTATCTTTTCTTGATGTTTAAAAGGTCCTCGTTGTAGTCTCCTCCGGAGAGCACCTTTTCATAGCAGTTAAGAAGCATATCCGTAACCTTCGTGTCATCGGAAAATCTCTTTCCGGGCGCGGAAGGCACAACGTATTTAATGGACTCGTCTGCTCTTACGATGCTTATCACCTTGCGAAACTGCGTAGCATCGGCAAGAGAGCTTCCTCCGAATTTTGCCACTTTTGTAACGGTTGACATATATTTTCCTCCATAGCGGTAATTTTCATAATAATCCTATTTATTATATTCTAAAAAGCGACCGTTTGTCAAGAAAAAACTATCATAAAATCGGCTCATAAAGCAAAAATATGCCGATTTTTGCCGTTTATTCAAAAAAAATACACTTAAAACTGCTTTTTACCGTAAAAGTCCTTGCGCTGTTTGATTTTTTTTGATATAATATAATGTATTAATATTTGGTTTACCTACTTTTTAGGAGGTCTGCAGATGAAAATTTCCGATATGCTGAAAAGCGGGAAAGTCACTCTTTCCTTCGAAGTCTTCCCACCGAAAGACAGCACGAAATTCGAATCGGTATCTTCGGCTTGTAAAAGCATAGCAAGGCTAAAGCCCGATTTTATGAGCGTCACCTACGGTGCGGGCGGCGGCACGTCGCATTACACGGGAGAGATAGCAAGGCTTCTTTCCGAAGAGGGTATTCCCTCCGTGGCGCATCTGACGTGCGGAAACTCCTCTCTTTCTCATATAGACGGCGTGCTGGATTCGCTTGAATGTAAAGGCGTCGAAAACGTCCTTGCGCTTCGCGGCGACCTTTTGCCCGATGCTCCCGAAAGAGCTTTTGAGTATGCGTATCAGCTCGTTGAGCATATCAGAAAGAGGAAGCCCGAACTTTGCATAGGAGCGGCTTGCTACCCCGAGGGTCACATCGAAGCCGAAAGCCGCGAAAAAGATATGGTCTGTCTCAAGCAAAAGGTCGACAGCGGCGTTGATTTTCTGACGACGCAAATGTTTTTCGACAACGACGTTTTGTACGGCTTTTTATACAGAGCTCTTAAAGCGGGCATAAACGTACCGATAATCCCCGGAATAATGCCCATAATGAACGCAAAGCAGATAAAAAGAAGCTGTGAAATGTCGGGCTCACAGCTACCGCCTAAACTTAAAGTCATAATCGACAGGTACGAGGACAAGCCCGAAGCACTTTTGGAAGCAGGCATCATATACGCCTGCGATCAAATAGTTAATCTCATTGCAAACGGCATACAAGCCGTACACATTTACACTATGAATAAACCCGAGGTCGCGCAGGCGTTTTTAAATAACCTCTCGGGAATACTTGAAAGATAGGAAGTGGCTATATGTTAGATTTAAGCATTTTAGCATCAAGACCCATATTCTTCGACGGTGCGACGGGCACTATGCTCCAAAAATACGGACTTGCCGCGGGAAAGCTCGGCGAGGCGTTCAACATTGAGCGTCCCAATACGGTACTTCGCCTTCACAAGAGCTATCTGCGCGCAGGCGCCGATATCATCAAATCAAACACATTCTGCGCAAACGAGCTTAAGGAAAGCGCTATAGGTTATCCCATAACGCAAGTCGTCTGCGAAGGTGTCGCTTTGGCGCGCCGTGCCGTAACGGAGATGAGAAAAGGTCTTGTTGCGCTCGACATAGGCCCTCTCGGAGTGCTCCTTGAGCCCATTGGAACAATGAGCTTTGAAGACGCCGTTGCCATCTACAAAAAGACGATAACGGCAGGTGCGGCAGGCGCAGATCTCATTTTATTTGAGACGATGAGCGACCTTTACGAGATAAAGGCGGCGATAATAGCCGCAAAAGAATGCTGTGACCTTCCCATATTCGTCACCGCGACCTTCGACGAAAACGGAAAACTCCTTTGCGGAGCAGACGCCGAGACGTTTGCGCTCACCTGCGAGGGACTCGGTGCAAGTGCCGTCGGACTTAACTGCGGCTACGGCCCCGACCTTGCGAAAAACATCGTCAAAAAGCTCGCAAAGGTCGTATCCGTGCCCCTTATCGCAAATCCCAACGCGGGACTGCCGATAATTGAAGGCGACGTGACACGCTACACGATGACGCCTACCGAATTCGGTTACGCTATGGCAGACATAGTCGAATGCGGCGCACAGATCATCGGCGGTTGCTGCGGTACGACGCCCGACCATATCTCGTCGGCGTACGGTGCTTGCTCACACAATCCTCCCCCGAGAGTTACGGATAAAGGTATTTGCGCGGTGACTTCTTACGGCAAGACCGTAATAATAGGAACAGATCGCCCCGTAATGATCGGCGAGCGCATAAACCCCACGGGGAAACCCAAGCTTAAAGCGGCGCTCCGCGCAAACGAGACGGATTACATAATCGGAGAAGCGCTTTCTCAAATACAGGCGGGCGCAGACGTTTTGGACGTCAACGTAGGTATCCCCGACATCGACGAAAAAGCGCGTCTTTGCGATACGGTAAAGGCTATACAAAAGGTCAGTGCCGTTCCCTTACAGCTTGACACGGCAAATCCCTCCGCTATGGAGGCGGCACTTAGGCTTTACAACGGTAAGCCTATGGTAAATTCGGTAAACGGCTCGAAAAAGTCACTTCTTTCGGTTATCCCTCTCGTCAAAAAATACGGTGGCGTTATGGTCGCTTTGACGCTTGACGAAAAGGGTATTCCCGAAACGGTTGAAGGCAGAGTCAAAATAGCATCGCGCATCATAAAGGTTGCGGAAGCCTGCGGTATCGCAAGAAAGAACATCGTTTTCGATACGCTTGCAATGACCGTCGCGGCAAATCCCAAGTCCGCCAAAGTAACGCTCGATTCTCTCGTTGCAATAAAAGAGACTTTCGGCGTACAGACGGTGCTCGGCATATCAAACGTAAGCTACGGTCTTCCCGAGCGTGACCTTATTAACTCCGTATTCCTCACCGAAGCTTTGGCAAAAGGTCTTTCGGG
>JAZRTW010000164.1:0-1655 GCA_045652265.1 Eubacteriales bacterium
GGTGTTGTCGGACATCCTGAGGGAACAAAGCCCCGTGCGGTGCTCATTACAAGAGAGCGACTTGCAGAAATGATGACGAATCAGTAATTTTTGATTGAAGAAAAAGAGTTTCAGGAGGAAGCAAACTATATGTACCCATACGATATAATCCCCGGTGTTAAAGGGGTAAATATGTACGTTATTCTTATTTGTCTGGGAATCGTGGCTTGCTTCCTCGTTTTCTCCAAGCTTTCGGATAAGCTGCATATTCGTGCCAAGATCCATAATCTCGCGCTTATCGGCGGAGTAGTAGGAATCGGAGCAGGACTTGGCGCCTCGGTGCTTTTCCAGGCGCTTTACAATATTGCAAAGCTCGGTCATTTTGAAATCAATAACCAAACCGGCGCTACATTCTATGGTGGATTGATCGGGGGCGCGGCTGCTTTTCTTGCAATATATTTTTTAGTTGGCCGATTCGTAATTAAGGATAAGATATACCTGACAAGCTTTTTTCCGCTTATTTCGTGTATTGCGCCCGCAATTGCGATAGCACACGGTTTTGGACGACTCGGATGTCTTTTTGCGGGATGCTGTCACGGAAAGCTGACTGAGGCTTTTTGTGGGATAATGATGCACGGAGATATGGGATACGAAAGATACGTACCCGTTCAGCTTTTTGAGGCAATATTCCTTTTCGTTCTCAGCGCATACCTTATCTACCGTGCAATAGACCGTCAGAAATATAATTTTGCGATTTATATTGTTGCATACGGTGTTTGGAGATTTGTTATCGAATATGCCAGAGCTGATTACAGAGGAAGTACTTTTGTAAGTTTTCTTACACCGTCTCAGCTTGTCGCTATAGTTTTGATTGCGGCAGGTATAATGCTCGGACTTATTGAAAAGCTTACCGATAAAAAAAGCGGCAAAGTAAAATCAGCCGAGGATAGCGGAGAAGAGAAAATCAAAGTTAATATTAACAAAGAGAACAATGCCGATGAATAAACGTAAAGTGGCAATAGCAATCACTGCAATAGCTGCCCTGTTAATGATCCTTTATGAGTTTGTGCTTGCCGACCTTGTGTTTGCGTCGCTTAACGATACGATAAGACTGCTTATCGATATGACCGTAACAAGAGCGCTTGGCGCGGCGGTATTTACCGTCATACTCATTTACCTTGGGTACAAAGTTTTAAATCCGATAAAAAAGCCTTTGTTCAATGCGCTTGCGTTTTGCCTGCCCGCGTACGTCGTTGCGATTAATAATTTTCCTTTTTCAAGCGTAATAAAGGGCAGTGCTACAATAAATGCGACTGCGGGCGAGATCATATTGCTCGCGGCAGAGTGTCTTGCCGTTGCGCTTTTTGAGGAAATGGCATTTCGCGGAGTTATCTTCCTCGGATTTGCCGAAAAGAGAAGAGAAAGTAGACTTGGACTCTTTATTTCGATTGTTTTATCAAGTGCAGTGTTTGGTGTCGTTCATCTTCTCAACATTTTTACAAGCTCACCGATCGCGGTACTTATGCAGATAGGATATTCATTCCTCATCGGCGGAATGTGCTCGGTTGTGTTGCTCAAAACAGCGAATATTTGGCATTGTGTTGCGATACACGCTATATTCAATTTCAGTGGAGCTGTCGTGCCGACGTTTGGACGTGGGGAGATATGGGATAGCT
>JAZRTW010000165.1:0-5556 GCA_045652265.1 Eubacteriales bacterium
GCAAAGCCCTCGACGTGATCTTTTTCTTTATTTAAAAGGCTTTCGGGAATAAACATGGGCATACAAACGTTCTCATGTCCGAGGCGCTTGAACTCCGTGTCGAGTATTCTCTGCATATTCTCCCAAATAGCGTAGGCATAAGGGCGAATGACCATACAACCCTTAACGCTCGTGTATTCTATAAGTTCAGCTTTTTTGACGATATCGGTATACCACTGGGCGAAATCCTCGTCCATGGACGTAATATCGTTTACCATTTTTTCATTAGCCATTATTTTTATCACCTCTTATTTTGTTACCAAATTATTATACACAATTTACATAATATATGTCAAGCAAATTTTGAAAATACCTTGTGCTTTCTCTTTGCTTATGGTAAAATATACGGGAAAGTAGGTGCTTTATGAAGTATTTTTATCCCGACCTTTACATAAACAGTGCGTACGAGCTTGACACGGAATATCTCAAAGAGCGCAATATTAAGGTGATAATATTCGACATAGACAATACCCTCGTGCCGTACAGCGTAAAGGATTGCCCCGAAAAAACGGACGCGTTTTTGAAAAAGCTTGAAGAAAACGGCTTTATACCTTGCTTCGTTTCAAATAACGGCAAAGAGCGAGTGGAGCGCTTTAACGGCAGTAGGCGCTTTGCCGTTTATAAGGGCGGCAAACCTTCCAAAAAGTCGGCGCTTCTTGTAAGCCGTCACTTTGACGTACCGTGTGAAAATATTGCCGTGGTGGGCGACCAGATATTCACCGATATAGCTTTCGGCAAAAATGCGGGTACACTCACGGTGCTCTGCCCTCCCATCGACCCCAAAAACGAGCCGTGGTACTTCGTCTTCAAGCGCCTCGGCGAAAAGATAATTTTGCATTTTTACGAAAAGAGGAAAGATAAATGAAAAGCTTCGAAGAAATCTCTGCAAGAATAGAAAGAGCGAGAGCTCTTATGCCCGAAAACGTGGGCGGTATTCTCATATCAAGCGAAATAAACCGCTTTTATTTCACAGACCTTAAATATACCGACAGCGCGCTTTTAATAACGAGAGATGGCGCATATTCATTTGCGGATTTCCGTCATGACGGACTTTTGAAAGATGCCGTAGGCGACGTCTACACGATAATAATGCCCGAAAAGGAAGGTCTTTACAGCGCCGCGGCAGAGGTGTGCAGAAATGAGAAAATAACTTCCGTGCTCTATGAAAGTATGTCTGTCAGCGTGGACGAGCACGCCGCGATAACGAAAGCTATGGAAGGCATCGAGCTTATCCCCGCGGGCACGCTTTTCTTGGAGCTTCGCACCGTAAAGAGCGAGTACGAGATATCGAAGATGAAAGAGGCTCAAAAGCTCACGGACGAAGCCTTTGCTCACATCTTGCCTATGCTTAACACGAACATTACCGAAAACGAGGTCGCGCTTGAGCTTGAATTCTTTATGAGAAAACGCGGCGCGTCGGGCGTAAGCTTCGACTATATCTGCGTTTCGGGTAAGGAGAGCGCAAAGCCCCACGGTCAAGGCAGAAACGTTCCTCTTGAAAAAGGATTTTTTACTATGGATTTCGGCTGTATTTACGACGGATATATGTCGGATATGACCAGAACCGTATCTATCGGTACACCCACGGACGAAATGAAGAAGGTGTACGATACCGTCCTTAAAGCTCATCTTGCGGTGGCACAACAGCTAAAGGCGGGTATGACGGGCAAGGAAGCCGATACGATAGCAAGAGATATAATAAACGGCGCGGGCTACGAGGGCTATTTTGGGCATTCTCTCGGTCACGGCGTCGGAATCGAAATACACGAACAGCCGAATCTATCGCAGAGAAACGTAATGCCTCTCCCCGTAGGTGCCGTGGTAACAAACGAGCCGGGAATATATCTTCCCGACTATTTCGGCGTGAGAATCGAGAATATGCTCTATCTTACAAAAGACGGCGTTATAGACCTTACGGGCGCGCCGAGAGAGCTTATCGTGATTTAAGTTTTACCAAGCATAAAAAACAACGCTTCGTACGAAGCGGGGTTTTTTATTTTTTTTCTCTTCTTTACTTTCTTGGAAAGAAGCTCCCAAATGGGACCTGTGAGGAATATCGAAGAGTAAAGTCCGGAGACGATACCTACGATAAGGGGACCTGTAAACTCCTTTATCGACGTTACGCCGAGAATGCACACCATTCCTATGGTGAAGAGCGTCGTTAGGGTCGTGTTGATCGTTCTCGTAAGGCACTGCTTGATGCTTATGTTTACGATCTCTTCGTTACCTGCCGCGAGAAGCTTCTTGTTTGCACGTACTCTGTCAAGCACGATGATAGCGGCGTTGATGGAGTAACCGATTATCGTAAGAATAGCGGCGATGAAGCTCGTGTTTATCGGAATCTGCAAAATGGTGTACGCCGCAAGCATAATGAGCACGTCGTGGCAAAGACCGATGACTGCGGTAAGTCCGCTTCGTATCTCAAATCTGATTGCGATGTAAACGAGCATAAGTGCTATGGCAACGAGAGTTGCAATTATCGCGTCGCGGCGAAGCTCTCCGCCGACGGATTCGCTTATTTCTCTTGTGCTTACGACTACGTTTTCAACGTTCTCGCTCTTGTAGTTGGTTGCGATATAGTCGCGTATCTTTGCTTCTTCTTCGTCGGTGATGGTCTTCGTTCTGATTACGACCTCGGTCTGTCCCGCGTTCATAATGGTCGAAACTTCAACACCGAGCTCGTTTTCGATAGCCGCTTCGATTTTTTCCTGAACTTCGCGCGTAGCGGTTATGCCGATATCGTAGGTCATTTCCTTACCGCCGATAAAGTCGATATCCCAGTTAAAGCCCTGGAAAATAAGGGAAACTATGCCTGCAAGGATTATAAGTGCGCTTATTAAGAATACTATTTTTCTGTTTTTAACAAAATTCATTTCACGCACCTCCTTATTTCGTTTCTTCCGCTTGGGGAAGCTTTCTTAAACCGTAGCTCTTTGCAGTCGAGAACTTAAAGCCCGACGTTGCGGTAAGAAGGAACTTCGTTACGAAGACTGCGGAGAACATTGAAAGAATGACACCGAGGAAAAGCGTCTTCGCAAAGCCTTGAACAGAGCCCGAGCCGAGTATCCAAAGAACTACTGCCGCGATAAGCGTCGTGACGTTGGAGTCGATAACTGCGCTCATAGCGCCCTTGAAGCCGGAATTTATAGACGTCTTAACGGTCTTACCCGCACGGAGCTCGTCTTTGATACGCTCGAAGATGACTACGTTTGCGTCGACTGCCATACCTATCGAAAGGATAGCGCCCGCGATACCATCAAGTGAAAGGTTGATGCCGAGGAAGGAAATGAGGAAGCAGTACACCGCCATATAGCCAACGAGTGCGATTACGGAAAGAACGCCCGCAAATCTGTAGATGACTATCATAAATATGCAAACGAGCAAAAGTCCGATAGCGCCTGCGATAAGGCTTGACTTAAGTGCGTCCGCACCGAGGCTTGCGCCTACCGTTCTGCTTTCGATATCTTTAAGCTCGAAGGGCATATCGCCTGCGTTGATGATGTTTGCAAGCCAAGTAGCCTCCTCTGAGGAGCTTACCGTGATAATGGGGTTTTCCGTTATCTTCTGCGTAACGTAGGGCTTGCTTATCTCTTCCTTATCGAGCTTGATGCTGATATAGTTTAAGTAATTGCCGTTGCCGTCGATGTTGAACTGAAGACCTGCCATTTTTTCGGTAGCTTCACCAAACTTTTTGAGTCCGTCGCTCGTAAGCGTGAGGGCTACGTAGTTCTGCGTTCTGCCCGTCTCGTCGATAGCACCGAATTCAGCGCTTGCCTTCGTTATATCCTTGCCCGTTACGACTGTTTCGCCGTCGGAAGTTTCAAATGCAATAGATCCCATCTGGCTGAGCTGTGCGAATATCTCGTCGGGATCGCCGACGTCGGGTATCTCAACGACTATGCGGTTTCCGTCAGCTCTTCTGACGGTAGCTTCCGTGAGGTTGAGCCAGTCAAGTCTTTGACGTATCATAGATACTGCCGAGGAAAGACCTTCCTCAATTACGGCTGCGGAAGTGCCTTCCTTTACGTTTGCTTCGTAGGTGATGGTCGATCCGCCAACGAGGTCAACGCTCAAAGACACGCCTTCCTTTGTAAATACGCCGGGAAGTCCTGCCGCCTCAAAGCCGTCGATGCAGACCGTGAGGACTGCGGCGATGAGTAAAACGACAAGAAGTACACCGGGAATGTTTCTCGTTTTGTTCATAACTTGCTCCTTATTAATATTTGCATAGAGATAATTATACAGTTAATTATACTGTTTTTGTCCGCGTAAGTCAATAACTTATTACCGGAATTTATCTTTTTTGGCTATTTTTCTCTCTTTGCCGCACTCCGCTTTAACTTCAATGCCGTTGACAGAGCGGTTTTTCGGCGGTATAATGATATACGCAAAAGAAAAATGCGAGGTCTTTTATGATAATAAATATCACAACACTTGAAGACAAGGCACTTGACGTCTATATGCGACTGACGGAAGCCGAGCTTCGTAACAAGCTTGAAGCGGACAAGGGAATATTTATCGCTGAAAGCACGAGGGCTATTGAAGTCGCGCTCGATATGGGTGTCGAACCCCTATCAATGCTTATGGAAGCGCGCCACGTTCACCAAAACGCAAAGCATATAGTCGAGCGCGTCGGGGATATCCCCGTATACGTCGGCACTACGGAGCTTATATCGAAGATAACGGGATATAATTTAAGCCGCGGCATTTTATGCGCGATGAAAAGACCCGCTCCAAAAAGCCCCGAGGAAATACTGAAAAACGCGCGGCGTATAGCGGTACTTGAGGATATCGTCGACACCACTAACGTCGGAGCACTTATGAGAAGTGCTGCCGCTTTGAATATGGACGCCGTACTGCTGTCCCCGTCCTGCGCCGACCCCTTATGCAGAAGGTGCGTCAGGGTAAGTATGGGTACGGTTTTGCAAGTGCCGTGGGCGTACGCCGAAGAAAGTAAGGAAGCTTGGGAAAAAGAAGGCATACGCAATATACAAAAGCTCGGCTTTAAGGTTGCCGCTCTCGCGCTGACGGACGACAGCATATCTATCGACGACGGCGCGCTTTTAAAGGAAGAAAAGCTTGCGCTCGTGCTCGGTACGGAAGGCTGGGGCCTTTCGAAAAATACAGTCGATGCTTGCGACTACACGGTGAAGATACCTATGTCGCACGGAGTCGATTCCTTAAACGTTGCCGCCGCGGGCGCTATCGCCTTCTGGCAGTTCGGAAAAAAGTAAAAATCCGCAGGGAGTACCCTGCGGATTTTTTTACTTCGTGTATAATATAGCGGGATTAAAGGAGCTGTCTTCGTTTAAAGCGAGTGCGCTTAAAATGAAGAGCACGTCGGAGCCTTCGGTGAAATCAACAAATCCTTGCGTAAGGAGTGCCGTATTGAAATTACGAAGGTCAAGTACGGTCACCTTGCTGTAGCTTTCCACCAAAAGCGGTGACAAAGACGAACCGAACGAATCACGGAATACGAAAAGCTCTTCTCCCGAGGTATTCGCGGGGTTTTCTATC
>JAZRTW010000166.1:0-1662 GCA_045652265.1 Eubacteriales bacterium
CTATAACGCAGTCATTTCCAAGCGTTTTGCAAGCATATTTTCTTGCAACTTTTATAGCACATTCATTTGCCTCTGCACCGGAGTTGGAGAAGAATACCTTTGAAAGACCCGTGAGCTCACAAAGTTTTTTTGCAAGAAGCGCGCAGGGCTCCGTGTAGTAGAGGTTTGAAGTGTGCTGGAATGTATTGAGCTGTTTCGTTACGGCTTCTATCCACTTATCGTCGCAAAAGCCGAAGCTGTTTACGGCAATGCCGCTTCCGAGGTCGATGTATTCTTTGCCGTCGCTACCGTAGGCAAGCGAGCCTTTGCCGCGAACTATGTTTAAATCGAATCTTCCGTAGGTGGGGGCAACGTAGTTTTTATCAAGTTCGAAAATGTTCACTTATCGCCCTCCTCAAACATTGTTCCGATACCTTCGTCCGTAAGCGTTTCGATAAGTATGGAGTGAGGCACGCGGCCGTCGATGATGAACACCTTTTTAACTCCGCACTTTATCGCCTCGGTACAGCATTCCACCTTGGGTATCATACCGTCGGAGATTATGCCGTTTTTGATAAGATCCTCCGTCTCGGCAACGGTTATGTGCGGGATAAGCGTTGTGGGATCGTCTTTGTCGCGAAGTATTCCTGAGATATCCGTAAGCGAAATAAGGCTTTCAGCGCCAAGCGCGCCCGCTATCTTTGCCGCTGCGGTATCTGCGTTAATATTGTAAACGTTACCCTCATCGTCACAGCCTATCGTTGACAAAACGGGGATATAGCCTTTGTCGAGCACGTCGATGATGGGGGAAGGATCAACGTCCGTTATCTCTCCGACAAATCCGAGGCGCTCGTCCTTTACTTTTGCTTTGAGCATATGGCCGTCAATGCCCGAAAGGCCTATAGACTTGCCACCGCAGCACTCTATGAGATTTACGATGCTCTTGTTTGTTTTGCCCGCAAGCACCATTTGCGCAACTTCAACTGTTTCCTTATCCGTAACGCGAAGTCCGTCGACGAATTTTGTCTCTTTACCCATTGCGGCAAGCGTTTGGGTTATCTCGGGACCGCCGCCGTGGACGAGCACAACTTTTACTCCTATGAGATGAAGCAAAACAATATCTCTCGCAACGGAGTTTTTTAAGTCTTCGTTTACCATGGCGTTGCCGCCGTATTTCACGACGACTATCTTGCCGTTATATTTTTGAATATAGGGAAGAGCGTTAACGAGAATGTGCGCCCTTTCAGCATTTGTGATGTTCATTTTATCCTCCTTATCAAGTACGGTAATCGCCGTTTATCTTTACGTAATCGTATGTGAGATCGCAACCCCAAGCACAAGACGAAAAATCGCCGTCATTGAGAGCTACCGCTATGGTGATCTCCTTGCAAAGAAGTATCTCCTTCGCTTTTTCCTCGGAAAATTCAATTCCTGCACCCATTTTGCACACGGAAATGCTTCCTTTTTCGGAAACGAAGTCTACGTCTATCTTCGTTACGTCGACATCGGCACCACTGTAGCCTATCGCACAGAGCACGCGGCCCCAGTTTGCGTCTGCACCGAACATCGCCGCTTTGGTAAGCGATGAGCAGATCACGGATTTTGCGACTGTTTTTGCGGTTTTTTCATCTTTAGCGCCCGTGACCTTACATTCGATAAGCTTCGTCGCGCCTTCGCCGTCGC
>JAZRTW010000167.1:0-14681 GCA_045652265.1 Eubacteriales bacterium
TGATATAATATTATATTATAAATGTACACTATTTTTCGCAAAGGAGAACGGTATGAATAAAATCGGTTGCTTACCTTTTACACTTTCGGCTATTTTGGCGATAGTTGCCATCGCGATAATTTTATAATGATAGTTTTGGGAATCGACCCCGGCTATGCCATAATGGGCTACGGCATAGTGGAAAGGAACGAAAACGGCGTTTTGCGCGCCCTCGACTACGGTGTGCTTACCACGAACGCGGGCGAAAAGCTGCAGCTTCGTCTTTGGAAGCTCTACTGCGGGCTTAAAGAGCTTACCGCAAAGTATAAGCCTGACGAGATAGCGGTAGAAGAGCTCTTTTACCACACTAACCAAAAGACAGTAATTCCCGTTGCCGAGGCAAGAGGGCTCGTACTGCTCGTCGCGCAAGAGCTTGGCATAGAGGCGGCGGAATATACGCCCCTTCAAGTAAAAATGGGCGTCATCGGCTACGGAAGAGCGGAGAAAAATCAGATGATAGCTATGACGCAAGCGCTTTTAGGGCTTCAAAAGCCCCCGAAGCCAGACGACGCCGCAGATGCTCTCGCTATCGCGATATGCCACTGCAACACCGTAGGCTCTGCGCTTCGCGGATATTTTAACAATTAGAGAGGTATATTATGTTCTACTACATAAAAGGTGCGCTCGCGTTTCTTTCCCCCACGGTATGTGCCGTAGACGCAGGGGGCGTGGCGTACAAGCTTTCAATAAGCGGAACGACGTATAACGCCCTGTCCGTAAAATCGGCAGGCGACGAAGTGAAGCTATATACGCATCTTGCCGTAAGAGAAGACGCTATGGAGCTTTTCGGGTTTGCAAGCGAGGGTGAGCTTGAAACCTTCGAAATGCTCATAACCGTATCGGGCGTGGGACCCAAGGCGGCACTTTCCATACTGTCAGCGCTTTCAAGCGAAAGCCTATCCATTGCAATTTCAAGCGGTGATTGGCACTCTATCGCAAGAGCAAACGGCGTAGGCCCAAAAACCGCGCAAAGAGTGGTCTTGGAGCTTAAAGATAAGGTCATAAAGCAATTCGAAAGCGGAAACGTCGCGTCCATCGTTACAGACAAAGGCGGTGCCGTATCGAGTGCAAGCGTTATAAGCGAGGCTATAAACGCGCTTTGCGTTCTCGGCTATACGCGCCAAGTCGCATCAAGCGCCGTAACGAAAGCGGCAGAGCCCGGACTTTCCGTTGAAGATACCATTACGAAAGCGTTAAAGCTTCTTTCCAAACAATAGTTTAAGGAGATACTGCATTGAAAAAAACGTTTAAAGGCGGAATCATAATCGACGAGCACAAGAACACGGAGAGTTTCGCCATAGACAGAGAATTTTCACCGTCGGAGGTCATTATTCCGATGTCACAGCACATCGGCGCTCCCTGCGTGTGTACCGTCAAAAAGGGCGACGCCGTAAAAAGAGGTCAGCTCATCGGTGCTCCTTCAGACGGGCTTTCCTGCCCCGTGCACGCAAGCGTGTCGGGTACGGTTAAGGATATCTGCGACATCATCGCCGCAAACGGCAAAAAAACCGTAAACGTCGTTATTGAAAACGACGGGCTTAACACGCCTTGCGAGGATATCACACCTAAAGACTATAAGTCGATGAGTACCGAAGATATCGTCGAAGCTGTCCGTATGGCAGGTATTTCGGGCCTTGGCGGTGCTACCTTCCCTACCTACGCGAAAATACTTTCCGCTTTAGGCAAGGTCGATACTCTCATCATAAACTGCTCGGAGTGCGAGCCCTATATAACTGCAAATCACAGACTTATGCTCGAAGAACCCGAAAGGATTCTTGAAGGTGCAAGGATACTTCTTCACGCTCTCGGACTTAAAACGGCGCTTTTCGGAATATCCGACAACAAGCCCGACGCGATAAAGCTCATAAAGGAGCTTACAAAGGACGACGAGACTTTCAAAGTGGAAGTCTTGAAAACGAAGTACCCGCAGGGCGACGAAAGACAGCTCATCTACGCCTTAACAAAGCGCCGCGTGCCCGTCGGAAAGCTTCCCGCGGACGTCGGTTGCGTCGTATTTAATCCCGAGACGGTCGCGGCTGTGGAAAACGCCATCACAAACGGTCAGCCGCTTATCGAAAAGATAGTAACCGTCGACGGCGACTGTATCGAAAATCCGCGCTCGGTAAAAGTGCCCATCGGCACGGAATACAAAGATCTTCTTAAATATTGCGGTTGCAGGACAGAGTCACCCCGTCAGATAATATCGGGCGGCACTATGATGGGCTTTACCGTATGGACTCTCGATGCGTCCGTATCGAAGGGCTGTTCATCAATTCTCGTATTCGAAAACGAAAGTATGAAAATAGGACAGGAGGGCGCTTGTATCCGTTGCGGAAAGTGCGTTTCGGCTTGTCCCATGCGCCTTATGCCCTCGTACATTGCACAGTACGCAAGAAAAGATATGCTCGACGAAGCCGAAAAGCTCGGTGCAAGAGCTTGTGTCGAATGCGGTTCTTGCAGTTACGTCTGCCCCGCAAAGATACATTTGTCGCAATACGTAAGGACTGCTAAAGCAAAGATACTTGCAAAAACAAGGAGGACAAAATGACGCTTTTGAAAATGTCGCCCGCCCCTCACGAGAGATCGGAACAAACGACGGCTCTTTTGATGGGCAAGGTGCTTATAGCTCTTACTCCCGCGCTTATATGGGCATGCCTCATCTTCGGGCTTCGCAGTCTTTCTCTCACGCTCGTATGCGTCGCATCTTGCGTTGGCTTTGAATACATATTTTCTCTCTTGACGAAAAGAGCGCAGACCGTAGGAGATCTCTCGGCGGTAGTAACGGGCGTGCTTATAGCGTTTAATATGCCTGTATCCGCGCCTCTTTGGCTTCCCGTTTTCGGCGCTTTTTTTGCAATTATCGTCGTAAAGTGCATATTCGGCGGTATCGGCAAAAATATCGTTAACCCCGCTCTCGCGGCAAGAGTATTTATGACTCTTTCATGGACGGACGAGATGACCGTTTTCACAAAAGCGGGAAATTTCCTTTCTCCCGTTTCGGTAAGCGCAGACCCGTCTGCAGTAGAGCTTATTGCAAGCGCAACTCCGCTTGCAGAGCTTAAAGAAGGTATCGTGAGCTCTGACTGGAGCTTTTTGGATATGTTCCTCGGCAATATGCCGGGCTGTCTTGGCGAAGTGAGCGCTCTCCTTCTTTTAGGCGGCGGAATCTATCTTATTCTCTCTAAAGTCATCACTTGGCACATTCCCGTAATATATATCGGCACGGTCGCGGTCATAACGGTCCTTCTTCCGCACGGTGCTGACGCCTTCAGCTTGAATTATATGCTTTCGCATATTCTTTCAGGCGGTCTTATTTTGGGCGCCGTATTTATGGCGACGGACTACGTAACGAGCCCCATTACGAAGTGGGGAAAGGTCATATTCGCCGTCGGTTGCGGACTTTTGACGGTGTTTATCCGTTATTTCGGCGCATACAGCGAAGGCGTTTCCTACTCTATCCTCATTATGAATCTGTTCGTATGGTATATTGACAGACTCACAAAGCCTAAAGTATTCGGAGGTGTCGGAGTATGAAGAAAAAAGACGAAATAATCGCGGAAAACGTAAATGTCGCAGAGGTTGCGGAAAGCGCCGGCGCCGTTACCGTGAAATCGCCTTCTGAGCTTGAATACGCCGTAAAAGACGAGAGCGAACTCGAAATTTTAGAAAAAGCAAAAGAAGAGCTTCAAGAAAGCGCCGAGGCGGCAAGCGGTGATAACGTAAAGATATTTTCATTTGACACTATCCGCACGGCACTTATTCTTCTTCTCGTGACAGGATTTACGGTCTTACTCCTTGCTTTTGTAAACTATTTTACGGCAGAACCTATCGCCGCTCACAGAAAAGCGGAGCTTGATAACGCAGTCGCCGTTATGTTCCCCGACTCCGAATACACGCAAATAACGGACGTGGAGCTTTCAAAAGAAGTAAGCGAGATATATCTTATCCATACTGCTGAAAATGAGCCTTGCGGATTCCTTGTAATCGCAAAGCCCACTGGATTCGGCGGCGAAATAGAGCTTATGGTGGGAACTGACCTTGAAGGCACCGTAAGCGGTGTGAAGATCATATCGGATTCCGAAACCGCAACGAAGGTGGCTCCCCTTAAGGTAGAAGGCTTCCTCGAAGGACAATACGTCGCAAAAAAAGCGCCCTTCAGCTTTACTAAAGACGGCGGCACGGTTGAAGCAGTTTCGGGCTCAACCGTAAGCTCCGAGGCGATACTCAAGGGTGTAAACAACGCTTGCGGCGCAGTAAACGATTACCTTGACTTTTTAAGAAAGGAGCAGGCAAAATGAAAAACTTGATGGCAAAATTCAAGGAAGGAGTCATAACGAACAACCCCGTTTTGATTCAGCTTCTCGGCGCTTGCTCCGCTCTTGCGATAACGACAAATCTCAAGGATTCCTTCGGAATGGGTATTGCCGCAACGGCGGTACTCGTATGCTCCAACGTGTTCATTTCACTTCTTCGCAAGATAATTCCCTCTCAAATAAGAATAGCGGCGTACATCGTCGTAATATCGGGATTTGTGACGGCGGTACAGCTTCTTATAAAAGCGTATCTTCCCTCTCTTGACAAGTCGCTCGGAATATTCATTCCGCTTATCGTCGTAAACTGCATAATCTTCGCAAGAGCCGAAGCCTTTGCATCAAAAAACGGCGTGTTTGCATCTGCCGTTGACGGCATCGCGATGGGTCTTGGCTACACCTTGGCGGTAAGCCTCGTCGGCTTTATAAGAGAACTTCTCGGCGCAGGCAGTATACTCGGATATAAGATACCCGGACTTGACGGCATGGGAATGCTTACGGCTTCCGCAGGCGGATTTTTAGTATTCGGATTCTTACTTGCCGGCGTCCAAGCATTGACGAAAAGAGGTAAAGACAAATGAATGAAACGACCTCTATTGCGGTAATTGCAATTACTGCCGTACTTATACAAAACTTCATATTCTCGCGATTTTTGGGTATCTGCCCCTTTCTCGGGGTATCGAACAACCCCAAAAACGCCTTCGGTATGGGAATGGCGGTCACATTTTGCATAACCGTCGCGTCCATAGCGACTTATGCGCTTAACTCATACGTGCTCATACCTTATAACCTTGAATATCTCCAGACCATAGGCTTTATTTTGATAATCGCGTCACTGGTGCAGCTTATTGAGATGTTCCTTCGCAGATTCGTGCCCGCGCTTTATAACGCGCTCGGCATATATCTGCCGCTCATAACCACTAACTGTGCCGTACTCGGCGCGTGCCTTTTGAACATACAGTACGGATTCGACTTTGTTCAATCGACCGCCTTCGGCTTCTTCTCGGCTATCGGCTTTACCCTCGCCTTACTCGTTATGGCAGGCGTAAGAGAAAGGCTCGTCTTGGCAAATCCCCCGAAAGCCTTTGAAGGTATGCCTCTCGTGCTCGTGACCGCCGCTCTTATCGCGATGGCGTTTTCGGGCTTCCAGGGCTTAAAGCTTTAATCTAAATCACGAACACAAAGGAAAAACTATGAACGAAATTTTTAATGCTTGTCTGTGCTTTATCGCTTTGGGCGGTGCGCTCGGGCTTTTGCTCTCCCTCGCCGCGAAGATCTTTCACGTAAAGCAGGATAAGCGTATCGACGAAATAACAGACGTCTTACCCTCCGCAAACTGCGGCGGATGCGGCTATCCCGGCTGCACGAACTACGCAAAAGCTATCGTTGAATCGGGTGAAAAATGCAACCTCTGCGTAGCAGGCGGAGACGAAGTTGCCAAAAAAATATCGTATATAATGGGACTTACGGCAGAGCCTACCGTCAGATTCCGCGCACAAGTTATGTGCAGTGGAACGAATTCGCTCGCGAAAAAGAAGTATATACTTGAAGGAATCGACGACTGCGTTGCCGCTTCAAAGCTTGCGGGCGGAAACAAAATGTGCCCCAACGGCTGTATCGGACTCGGCACTTGCGTTAAGGCTTGCCCTTTCGATGCGATACACATTCACGACGGCGTCGCCGCCGTGGATTACGAAGCGTGCAAAGCTTGCGGTGCTTGCGTTGCGGCTTGTCCCAAGGAAATAATCAAGCTCATTCCCTTCGATGCGAAATATTGGGTCGGTTGTATGTCCGTTGAAAAAGGCGCGAAAACGCGAAGCTATTGTGAGGTCGGCTGCATAAGCTGCCGTCTTTGCGAGAAAAACTGCCCCGTCGGTGCTATAACCGTAGAAAATTTCGTAGCGCATATAGATTACGATAAATGCACGCATTGCAGTAAATGCGAAGGCGTTTGCCCCAGAAAGATCATTTGGTCAAATAAAGCTCAAGACGAAGAAGGCTTGTTTATAAAGGATATAGCAGAGGCTAAAGATGAAAAAGAAAAACCGCAAGAAGAAAACCAATAAGAATAAGGAATATCCAAAGATAGAACGCGGCTCCCGAAAGGCGTGGCTTTTGCTCGCACTTATTTTATGGAGCGCACTCTGCGTGGCGTTTTATTACCTTTCAATCACAAAGCAGCTTTTATGGGTGATACATCTTTACGTATGGATAGCGCTGCCCTGTCTTTCGGCGGCAGTGATAATCAACGCTTATTGTAATGCGAAATACGCGTCGCAAGACGAAAGTGATAGAAAGCCCGATGAAAAGTTTATAAAAAAGATGCGTAACATTTTGAAAACGCTTATAATCGTCGGATTCCCACCCCTTGCTTGCGTTCTCATTGAATATATAGCCTCGTGGCTTTTAGAAAAGTTTTAATATAAGGAGAAATTTATGACTATCAGAACACGTTTTGCACCGAGCCCCACAGGCTTTATGCATATAGGAAACCTCCGTACCGCACTTTATACGTATCTCATCGCAAAGTCGAAGTCTCTCGGCGGTGGCGGAAAGTTTGTTTTGCGAATTGAGGATACCGACAGAGAAAGATACGTTGAAGGCGCAACGGAGAAGATATATTCTGCGCTTAAGGACGTCGGACTTAATTGGGACGAAGGCCCCGACATAGGCGGCCCCTACGGCCCTTATATCCAAAGCGAGCGTATGGGAATGTATATGGATTACGCAAAGAGGCTCGTTGAGCTTGGAGTTGCATACTACTGCTTCTGCGAAAAAAACGAGGACGAGGAAGCCGGTGAGGGCTTTAAAAAGTATGACGGAAGATGCTCGCGTCTTCCCAAAGAGACGGTTGAAAAATATCTTGCCGAAGGCAAAAGCTTCGTTATCCGTCAGAAGATGCCCCGAGAGGAAGGCTCGACGGGATTCCACGACGAGATTTTCGGCGACGTTTCTGTGCCTAACGACGAGCTTGAAGACCAGATACTCATAAAGAGCGACGGTATGCCCACGTATAACTTCGCAAACGTTATCGACGACCACTCAATGAACGTCACGCACGTCGTAAGAGGCATCGAATACCTCTCCTCCACGCCTAAGTATAACCTTCTTTACAAGGCTTTCGGTTGGGACTGCCCCGTATATATCCACGTATCCCCCGTTATGCGCGACGCACAGCATAAGCTTTCGAAGCGCCACGGCGACCCCACCTACGAAGATCTTCTCAATATGGGATTTTTGAAGAAGGCGATACTCAACTACGTAGCGCTTCTCGGTTGGAGCCCCGGCGGTGACAGAGAGATATATTCGCTCGAAGAGCTCTGCGAGGTGTTCTCGCTTTCGGGTATCTCAAAGTCTCCCGCGATATTCGATATTCAAAAGCTTTCTTGGCTCAACGGCGAGTACATCAAGGCTATGGGCGACGAGGAATTTTGCGAAATCGCAAAGCCCTATATTGACAAGGTAACCGAAGGAAAACTTGACGCGTCGAAGATAGCGCTTCTTCTTAAAACGAGAATCCAGACCTTAAACGAGATTCCCGATATGATAGACTTCTTTGCAAAAATGCCCGAGTTTGACAAAGAGCTTTATTTTAACAAAAAGATGAAGACGGATGCGGAAAGCTCGCTTCCCGTTTTGGAAAAGCTCCTTCCCTTACTCGAAGAATGCGACTTTACGCACGATGCTTTGCATGAGCTTCAGATTTCGTTTGCAGAAAAAAACGAGATGAAAAACGGTAAGGTCATGTTCCCGCTTCGCATAGCAATAAGCGGCAAGGCTATGACCCCCGGCGGCTCTACGGAGATCGCAGAGATACTCGGTAAGGAAGAAACCATAGCAAGACTTAAAGCGTCTATCGAAAAATTGAAGAATTAACTAAAAAACGCTCCGTTTCTCACGGAGCGTTTTCGGTTACATAAACAAAGGTCGGAAAATTTAAAGTTTTCCGACCTTTTGCTTTTATTTCGTTGAAATATTGCTTCCCATTTTAAAGGTTATATCGTAGTACTCGCCGTTTCTGTATACCTTAACGGTCGCTTCCTCTCTGGGCTTCACCTTATCTCTCTGCTCGCGAAGTTCCGTGAGGTTCGTTATCTTAACGCCGTTCATTTCGGTAATTATATCGCCGACTCTCGCGCCGTTTTTCTCCAAAGAGCAACCTTGCTCAAGAAGGAGTATCTGTACGCCTACGGGGACGCCGTATACCGATGACATATACTGCGTGATCTCCTGGCTGTTGGCAATTCCCATTTGCGGTGTCTCATCAACTGAAACGTAGCCGTTTTCGGGATCAAAATCGACGTTGCCGCCGTTTTCAATGATAGCCTCTACCACGTTCTTTGCGTATATACTCGGTATGGCAAAGCCGATTCCCTCAAATTCATCGGTGAGCTTTAAAGTGTTGATGCCTATGACCTGACCGTGCATATTAAGGAGCGGGCCGCCGGAGTTTCCGGGGTTGATGGTCGCATCCGTCTGCAAGAGGCGCATCGTCTTTTTAACGCCGTTTTCGTCAAGTACGACCTCTCTGTCAACTGCAGAAATGATACCGTGTGTAAACGTTCCCGCAAGAGATATATCAGCGGGCGTTCCGATAGCGGTGACGATGTCGCCGACCTTCAAAACGGAGCTGTCGCCGAATTCCATAACGGGAAGTTTCTCTTCGCTTTCAACCTTTAAGACCGCTATATCCGAAAGGTCGTCGTATCCGATAAGCGTAGCATCGAGCGTCGTGCCGTCTGCAAGGTATACCTTTATGGTGTCCATCTCTTCTACGACGTGTGCGTTTGTTGCGATATATCCGTCTTCGTCAATGATAAATCCGCTTCCCACGTAAGGTTGCTCGTATGTGGTTGTCTGTCCGAACATACTTGAATACGATAAGTTCTTCGTGCAAAGTATTCCTACTGCGGCAGGTGCACACTTTTCGTAGACGGTGCCGTAGTCAAGCTCTTTCTTGCCTTCCGTGTCTTCGATCTCAATGTCTACGTCCACGTCGCCGTCACCCGTCATGGGAGCGTCTTCTCCGTTTTGCAGTTCGTCGCCTTGACCGTTACCGTTTGCTTCTTTATCGGAAGCGTCGGGCGTATCCGTTACGTTTTGTCCGTCGCCGCTTGGAGCTTCGGGGCTCTTCCAATCGTTTGCCCTTATCACGAAAAACATTGCCGTCATAAGCAAAACGCAAGCTATGCAAACTACGGAAAGAACTACGAGGGGAACGCTGTTTTTCGGCTTTTTCGGCGCTTTGTTATTTGAGCTTGCCGAGTTATAGTAAGGCGGTACGTAGCGTTGCGAATTGAAATCGGGAGCTTTGGGCTCCTCGGGTATCTCGGACTCTTTTACCGTTTCGGGCTCTTTTTCCGTTTCGGGCTGTGAGAGCACTTCAGGCTCTGCATAAGGAGTTTCGGGCTCTTCGGGCGCCTTTATTTCTTCGGGCTCTTTGACCGTTTCCTTTTTCTCGTATACGGGCGGCGTATAGTCCTCCGTATCAACGGGTGCGTCCCACGGCTTTTTTTCCGATACAGGCTCGCCTTGCTCCGTTTCCCACGGCTTTTGCTCGTTATCTTTGCCGTTATTGTTCAAATTGTTATCCATATTATATCTCCTCTTTGCTTTACTCGTTTGCAAGCTCGAATTTATATCCTACGCCCCAGATGGTTTTGAGCTCCCACCTATCCGAGACGCCTTCTATCTTTTCTCTTATTCTCTTTATATGTACGTCAACCGTTCTTGAGTCGCCGATATAATCGTATCCCCAAATTTTATCAAGCAGCTGATCTCTTGTGAAAACTCTGTTCGGGTTTGCCGCCAAATGATAAAGAAGCTCAAGCTCCTTGGGCGGCATACTCACGAATCTGTTTTGAAGCTTCAAAACGTATCTTTGAAGGCTTATTTCCATACCGTCGTGCTTTACCGTTTCGTCTTCGGTATGTCCCAGCGCGTATCTGCGCATTATCGCT
This sequence comes from Eubacteriales bacterium, assembly GCA_045652265.1. Taxonomy (GTDB): domain Bacteria; phylum Bacillota; class Clostridia; order Oscillospirales; family CAG-272; genus CALCTE01. The sequence goes on from JAZRTW010000167.1 coordinate 10,310, forward strand.
TTGATGCGTGCAATTATCTCTTTCGTATCGTAGGGCTTTACAACGTAATCGTCCGCGCCCATCTCCAAAGCCAAGACCTTATCGAAAACGTCACCTCTTTCGCTGACCATAATTACGGGCTTTGATGAAATAGAGCGTATCTCACGAAGAAGCTGGAGTCCGTCCTTTGCTTCAAGCGCACTTTCCATAACCACCACGTCGGGCGTGAAAAGCTTGAACGCGCCCATCGCTACAGCGCCGTTTTCCGACGTAGCTACCTCGTGCTTTTCTTTTTCCAAGGCTTCTTTTAGAGCCGCGGTACAACCTTTATCACCGTCGACGATCAACACCTTATGATTCATAGCCGGTCTCCTTTCACAAATTCTGTAAGAACATTTTAAGAGAAAATCCTTAAAATAACTTTAAAAAAATCTTTATATTTGCGGCAAAATTTGCGCAAGCTCACAGTAATATCTCGGGTAGGAAATTTCCGTAAGGAATGAGTCCGACGCCGCTTGTAAGCAAAATGAACGCCGCGGCGTAAACGAATATCAAAATCAAGAAGAAAACGTCTTTTTTACGAAACTTTAATACGTTCATTCTCGTTCTTCCTACGTCCGAGTTATAGCATCTGCATTCCATAGCCGTCGCAAGCTCGTCGGCTCTACGAAACGCTGAAACGAAAAGCGGTATCATAATCGGAATAAACGCCTTCGCTTTTTTTATAAGGCCTCCCGTTTCAAAATCCGTGCCTCTTGCCTTTTGCGCGTTTATTATTTTGTCCGTCTCCTCCATAAGAGTAGGTATAAAACGGAGCGCTATGGACATCATCATCGCAAAATCGTGTACGGGAACTTTAAGCTTTGCAAGCGGTGAAAGAAGACTCTCTATGCCGTGTGTAAGGGCTATCGGCGTCGTCGTATAACTTATCAAAACGAGCGTGCCCATAACGAGTGAAACGAGCCTAAACACCATATAAAGCGCCGCAATAAGCCCTTCTAGGTATATTTTTATAAAGAAGTTTTCGGGTGTTAAAAGTACCTCGCCCTTCGTCCAGAAAATATTAAAAAACGAGGTGAAGACCACGATAAAAATAAGCGGTCTTAAGCTTTTTAAAAGCTGGCGAAGCGGTATCTTCGAAAGTGCCGCAAGCACAAGGCAAAAGCCTATGCTCATAATATAGGTAGGCAAATTATCCGCAAAAAACACGATAATGATGAACAAAAAGCTTGAGATAAGCTTTGTTCTCGGGTCGAGCGCGTGAAGGAGTGATTTTGCGCTGTAGTATTGCCCCATTGCAATATTCTTCATCATTTGCGCTCACCTCCCCGCGTAAGTTCTGCCGCGAGAGCGTCTACGGTGAATATTCCGTCGGAAACGTCCATACCCTTTTCCTTTAAAAGCTTGGCAAGCTTCGTTATCTGCGGCACGTTAAGTCCCCAGCTTATTAGCTCCTCGGCGTGAGAAAAGACCTCTCCAACCGTGCCGTAAAGCTTAAGCTCTCCGTCCTTTAATACAACGAGGTCGTCACAGTATTTTGCCATATCCTCCATACTGTGAGAGATTATTATGAGGGTTGCGCCCTTTTCCTTATTATATCTTACGAGCCCCGAAAGTATTTCCTCTCTTCCCGTCGGGTCAAGTCCCGCGGCGGGCTCGTCAAGCACGAGAGTATCGGGTGCCATCGCAAGAACGCCCGCTATGGCAACTCTGCGCTTTTGACCGCCCGAAAGATCGAAGGGCGATCTTTCCATTACGGCTTCGTCAAGCCCCGTAAACTGTGCGGCTTCCTTTACGAGCACGTCTATTTCTTCTTTGCTCTTTCCCATATTCTTCGGGCCGTAGGCTATATCGGCTCTCACGCTCTCCTCAAAAAGCTGATATTCGGGATATTGGAACACAAGCCCTACTTCAAAGCGGAGCTTGCCTATCTCCTTCTTATTTTCCCAAATATTTTTGCCGTTATGAAGTATCTGTCCCTCTTGGCACTTCGTAAGTCCGTTTAAAAGCATCGCAAGCGTGCTCTTTCCCGAACCCGTATGTCCCATTATTCCCGTTATGCGTCCCTTCTTAAAGCCGACGCTTACGTGTGAAAGAGCGTACTTTTCGTGGGGCGTACCCTTGTCGTAGCAATAGGTCACGTCACGAAGCTCTATGGCGTTTATCATCTTTTCGGCGTCCACTTTATTCTCCAATCAATACGTTGTATATGCTGCTTGCCGTTTCCTCTAAAGAAAGGCTTATCGGCAAGTCGACGTTCTTTTCGCGAAGTCTGTATATGAGCTCTATATTTTGCGGCGGACAAAGTCCCGCTTTACGAAGCAAAACCTCGTCGGAGAACACCTCTTTGGGCGTTCCGTCGCAAACTATTTTACCGTCAAGCATTACCACAGCTCTGTCGGCAAGGCACGCTTCTTCCATATAGTGCGTTATCATAACTACGGATATGCCTTTTTCCTTAAGCTTTTCCACAACGGAAAGCACTTCTGCTCTGCCGTAAGGGTCGAGCATCGCCGTCGATTCGTCAAGTATTATACATTCGCTCTGCATCGCAAGAACGCCCGCAATAGCTATCCTCTGCTTCTGTCCGCCCGAAAGTCTGTGCGGCTCGGAGAGAGCGTATTCCGACATACCGACCAAAGAAAGCGCTTCATCTACCCTGCGCCTTATCTCGTCGGAGGGTACGCCCAAATTTTCGGGGCCGAACGCTACGTCCTCTTCGCAAATGGTCGCAACGAGCTGATTGTCGGGATTTTGGAATACCATACCGACCGCCTTTTTTACGTCGAAGGCATGCTTTTCGTCACTTGTTAAAAAGCCGTTTACGGTAACACTTCCCTTATCGGGAATATATATGCCGTTGCAAAGCTTGGCAAGCGTACTCTTACCCGAGCCGTTTTTACCGAGTATCGCCGTCACGGTGCCTCTTTCTATCTCAAGGCTGACGCCGTCTACAGCCGCGTTTTCCGCGGCAGTCTTATCGTCGCCCGAGTCATAGGCAAAATATGCATCTTTTATACTGATTATACTTGACATATCTTTCTCTCAATAAAATTTATTTCCATTCAAGTCTTGCCACCGCTCCGCAAGGAAGGGCAACCTTTTTCTCGGTTATGGGAAGTCCGACTTCGTCCGCAAAAAGACTGAAATCTTCAAAGCCGTTTTTCCTTGCGTTAACGGCAAGAAGCGCCGCTACGGCAGATGCGGAAAGTCCCGTTGTGTAGCTGTTATATATGACCGCAAGGGGCTTTTTCGACAAAAGCTTCATACAAAGCCCGACAAGCTCGTCCACGCATTCCTCAAGCTTCCATAACTCTCCCGTAGGACCTCTGCCGTATGAGGGCGGGTCGAGAATTATGATGTCGTAGGTGTTTTGCCTTCTTATCTCTCTTTCAATAAATTTTTTGCAATCGTCGACGATATATCTTATGGGCGCGTTTTCAAGTCCCGATAGCTTTGCGTTTTCCTTTGCCTGCGCGACCATTCCCTTTGACGCGTCAACGTGGCAGACAGATGCCCCTGCCGCCGCCGCGGCAACGCTTGCGCCACCCGTATATGCAAAGAGGTTTAATACTTTTACACCCTCTCCTCTTTCGGTGATTATCTTTCGAAGGTAATCCCAATTCGCCGCTTGCTCGGGGAAAAGTCCCGTATGCTTGAAACTCATCGCTTTAAGCTTAAAGGTAAGGTCGCCGTAAGATATCTTCCAGCTTTCGGGAAGCGTATTCTTTGACCAATTTCCGCCGCCCGTTTTGCTTCGGCTGTACTCGGCGTCCGCCTTCTTCCAAAGAGGGCTCGTCTTTGCACCCTTCCATATTATCTGCGGGTCGGGTCTTACGAGGATATATTTCCCCCATCTTTCAAGACGCTCTCCGTCGGAAGCGTCGATGAGCTCGTAGTCTTTCCATTTATCCGATAAAATCATTTTTAACCTCTTGAATAGCCGCCGCTGTAGGGATAGGGTATAAAGTAGTCGTCTACAATATACGCTTCCGTTCCGTCGGCAAGTCTTACGAGCGTCCAATGGTTACCTCTGTATTTCGACGCTCTTATTACGAAGAATTCCGTTCCTGCGGGAATCTTCTTTCCCTCTATCTTGGAGCTCATATAGCAGGAAGCGTAGAGCTGAAGGTTAGCGGTATGCGTGTAATTCTTGTTGATGACCGACATGGGAGGTTCTTCGGTCCGCGACGTCATAGTGAGATTCGTTTTGATGTAGCCCGTCTTACCGTTATACTCAACTATCGTCCACGCGCCCGTCACACCCGTTTTTTTCATAGGCGTTCCCCAATGCGCAAGCACGATGTAGGACGAGCTTGTGGAAGGGCCCGTGCGGATATATGCCTTCGTGTTCGTGTATATCGTGCTGGGCTCGGAAGGCACGGGCTTGGGG
>JAZRTW010000168.1:0-13895 GCA_045652265.1 Eubacteriales bacterium
GTTTCTCTGTCAACTGACATATCGATAAGCGCGATATCTGGATATCGTATCATCGCGTTTTCAATCTCATCGGAAGTCAAAGTAGCTCCCGCACCGTTGAAAGTTATACTATATGCACCATTATTTATAACGGTTTCTGCCGCCGTTGCTACCTCGGAATTTGAAAACAAAAATCTTGTCGTAACGTTTTCGTTTTCGCAGTACTGCTTGAGCTTGGTGCCGTATAAGTCGTTACCGATCTTCGCGCAAACGATTCCCTCGCCGCCGAGTCTTGAGATAAGTGAAGAACAGACGAGAGCAGAGCCGTACGGTTCGATCTTCATGGTATCGGCTTCGGAATGTCCCATGGTTTTCAGCATAGGAACATTGTAGTTTGTTTTAACGGACATTTTGCCTACTGTCAATACCGAATGCTTCATAAATTCCTCCGAATTTTTTACTTCTCGACAGTATTATACACCATATTTTGTAATTCGTCAAATATTATATACACAATAATTATAATATTTTCAATTCAAAATCCTTGAAATGTTATTTAATATGTGGTACAATGTAATGAGAATGGAGGAGTATGCAATGTCGAAAGTTACCATACTTGGCACGGGAGCTTGGGGAATTGCGCTCGGTATGCTTATCGAGCACAACGGACATGAGCTTACCATGTGGTCAAAATTCTCTGATGAGATAAATGAGTTGAAAAACTCAAGAGAAAGCAAAAAATATTTACCGGGGGTTAAAATTCCCGAAAGCATATACTTTACAGACAATCTTGATTGTGTTAAGGATGCTGAAGTCGTACTTCTTGCGGTACCTTCTTTTGCGATAGCTGACGTTTGCCGAGAAATCAAAACTCTTGTAAATCCTGATGCGTTGATACTTAACGCCGGAAAAGGCTTGGAGCCTAATTCAGGTGTGAGATTTTCACAGATAATTTCCGATATTTTGGATAGAAAAAATTCCGTAGTTGCTTTAAGCGGACCTACTCACGCAGAAGAGGTTGCCATCGGCATTCCGTCTTCCGTGGTCGTTGCTTGTCAGGATATAAAAAAAGCCGAAGCGGCGCAGGATCTGCTTATGTCGGAATATATGCGCGCATACGTCAACAGCGACATAGTCGGTGTTGAACTCGGCGGCGCGTTGAAAAACATAATTGCTCTTTGTGCCGGCATTTGCGACGGTCTTGATATGGGTGACAATACGAAGGCTGCTTTGATAACTAGGGGGCTTGCCGAAATAACGAGGCTCGGAATAGCAATGGGCGGAAATGCAGAAACCTTCCTCGGTCTTGCCGGTATGGGAGATCTTTGCGTTACCTGCTACAGTAAGCACTCCCGTAATAACAGAGCGGGAAGGCTTATAGGTCAGGGTATCGAGCCGAAAAAGGCTATTGAGCAGATTGGCACTGTTGAAGGTTTTTATGCTTTGGAAACGGTTTACAAGCTTTCGCAAAAAATGAACGTAGAGATGCCTATAATCAGTGAATGCTACAATATCTTCCATAACGGTCTTTCTCCTGTTGAAGCCATTTCTCACTTGATGCTTCGTCCGAAAAAATCGGAAAAGATAGAGTTATGAAGACCGTAAACATTTATACGGACGGTGCGTGCAGCGGAAATCCCGGTGTAGGCGGATACGGTGCTATCCTTGAATGCGAGGGGAAAATATTAGAGCTTTCCGAAGGCTTTGCCGATACCACCAATAACAGAATGGAGCTTTTATCCGCTATAGTTGCCTTGGAAAAGTTAAAATTTCCTTGTGAAGTAATTTTGTGCAGTGACTCGAAATATTTGTGTGATTCCATTTCAAAGGGTTGGGTGTATTCCTGGCAGAAAAAAGGTTGGAAAAAGAGCGACGGTAAAGCAGCTCTTAACGTTGATTTGTGGGAAAGAATGCTTATACAGCTTAAAAAGCACAACGTAACTATAAATTGGGTCAAAGGTCATAACGGTCACCCTCAAAACGAGAGATGCGATTTTATGGCAGTTGAAGCAATAAAGAAGATAAAGGAAGATCAATGTCAAAAATAATTGTCGGTATTTCGGGCGGTGTTGACAGCGCATACACACTTTACCTGCTTAAACAAGAAGGACACGAGGTCATTGCCGTATATCTTAATACGCTCGGCAACCACGAAGATGAAGATAGGGCGCGTAAATGTGCCGAAGAGATGGATACACGCTTTGTAAGTGTCGATTGTAAAAATTTGTTTTCCGAAAAGGTAAAGGAATATTTTAAAAACGAATACGTTATCGGCAGAACTCCGAATCCCTGCGTCGTTTGCAACAAAGAGGTGAAGATAAAGCTTCTTTATGATTTGCTTAAAGATTTTGACGCGGACTTTATTGCAACCGGACACTATGCAAAGGTTTATTACAATTCGCACACCGAGAGATACTCTATAGGTATTTCCGATGACGTAACAAAAGATCAAAGCTATATGCTTTGGATGTTAGATCAAAACGTATTGTCAAAGCTTATATTGCCGCTTGGCACCGTGATTAAAAACGAGCTACGCAAAAATGCAGGAAGAGTAGGACTTTCTTCTGCCGAAAGCAAAGACAGCACGGATATTTGTTTTATACCCGACGGCGACCACGCGAGATGGCTTGAGGAAAGCGGCGTTTTAATGCCCTGCGGACGCTTTATTCACGCAGACGGACGAATGCTGGGCGGTGCAAAACCGATATATAACTACACTATCGGTCAGCGAAGAGGACTCGGACTTGCAATGGACAAAAGCGTATACGTGACGGGTATAGATGCTGAAAACAGCGTTGTTACCGTTGATTATCAAGAAGGATTATACAAAGATACGTTTAGAGCCGATAATTTAAATTTTGTCGGAATTAAAGACCGAGGCGAGCTTCATAATCCGATATACGTTAAAATCAGATATAAGTCAAGAATGCAGAAATGCAAAGTGTGCTTTGACGGCGGAAATTGTACCGTGTGCGCCGTTGACGGTGAAAGTTTTAAAGCGGTCGCACCGGGACAAAGCGCGGTATTTTACGATGAAAACGGACATATATTGTTCGGAGGTTTAATTTGCAGCTAGAGGAAATAAAAAGTGAAGACGGTTAAATTTTCTGTTTTATTGCTTATTATAAGCATTTTAATAACTTCATACAGCAGTTTTTCCGTATTTGCAACGAAGGCTGCCGATGCACCTGATATACTTGCTGACGGTGCAGTGCTCGTAAATTTAAACAATGATGACATAATTTATGAGAAAAATTCGAAGGATAAGATGTATCCCGCATCCGTTGCAAAACTAATGACCGCAATAGTCGTATACGATAAGGTTGAGAATCTCGAAGAAAGAGTTACGGTTCCCGAAGGTGTTATAAAGAACAACGTCGGAAATAACATTTCAATTTCCGAGGGCGAGGTATTTACCGTAAGCGAGCTTATTGGCGCCTTACTTGTCGGCGGTGCTAATGACGCAGCTAACGTACTCGCGACATACGTAGCGGGCAGTATAGAAGATTTTGCCGCATTAATGAATGCAAAAGCTGCCGAACTTGGTGCTGTTGATACGAATTTCACAAACCCCTCGGGCATACACCATCAGGATATGTACACAACCGCTTACGACGTTGCAATGATAGCAAAATATGCTTGCCTTAATTCAAAGCTCGTTGAGACCGCCTCAATGGAGTCGTTTACTATTTCAAAGACAAATAAAAGTAAAGACAGAGTCATTTATAATAAGAATTTAATGGTTTCTTCGGCTTCGACTTATTATAACAAAAGCGCAAAGGGACTTAGCGCAGGAAGCACACAACAAGCAGGTTACGTTTCGGTTTCAATGGCAACCGAAAAAACCATACCTCTTCTTTGCGTTATTCTTTCCTCGGAAAAGACCGCAGACGGAGTCATTCATTCTTATAAGGACGCATCAAGTCTTTACAAATGGGCATTCGGAAGCTATGAATATAAAACTGTACTCAAATCGTGGGATATCAGTTATGAAATGCCCGTAAGACTTTCCGCACAAGCCGATTATGTTTTACTGTATCCCGAAAGTGACATCGAACTTTTGCTTCCCGTCGGAATTGATGCAAACAAGGACATTAAAAAAGTGTATAACTTGTATACCGAGAGCTTGGACGCTCCCGTGGAAAAAAACGCGGAAGTGGGGGAGATTTCGTTGATTTATGACGGCGAAGTCTTGGCATCTTCCAAGCTTTTAACGACAGCGGCAGTAGAAAGAAGCAATACACTTTATTATATTGACGTAATTGACAAGATTATCAGCACTACTTGGTTTAAGGCAAGCCTTGCTTCTTTTATAATTATCAGCATAGCATATCTTTGCCTGTCCGTTTTCTTTAGAAACAAACGCTTTAGTAAGAAGAAAAACCCCCTGAAATAGAAAGGTGTTGTAATATGGCTGAAAATGCTCATTCCTCGAAGGACAATACGTATATCAACAATATAAAAGAGATTAAAAACCGTCTGCGCGGCGAATTTCTCGATTTAAGAAAGGCGATGCCCAAGGAGACGAAGACGGAGCTTGATGCTAAAATAACTACAAAGTTGTTGAATTCCGTCTCATACAGACACGCTAATACCGTTCTATGCTATTATTCGACGGACATTGAAATAGACACTCATAAAATCATTGAAACCGCTTTGAAAGACGGAAAGAAGGTCGCTCTGCCGAGATGTATTCCCGAAAAGCTTACAATGAATTTTCATTATATCGAAAGCACGGACGATCTTGAACTAACGCAAATGGGAATTTACGAACCTAAAGCTGATCTTCCTATTTTTGATTGCAACGAATCACTTTCAATTTGCATTATTCCCGCTGTCGTCTTTGATAAAGGCGGTTACAGAATAGGATACGGCAGAGGTTACTACGACCGTTTCTTAAACGGTTTTTCGGGAGCACAGATCGGAATAATCTATTCCTCGTGTATAACCGATAAGCTTCCTCGAGGAAGATATGACTGTGCTGTGGACGTACTCATAACAGAGAAAGGCATACAAGCTTTAAAATTGTAAAAGAACAATGAAAATTAAAACAACGGCGTCGATACCCATACTCTTAACTGTTTCGTTTATTGTTTTATATGCTTTGACAAACGTTTTCAAAGCATATTCAGGGTATATATGGGCGGTTTTATTACAAATATTTGCTTATATCATACCGTTAATTGCATATTTTATTGTTTTCAAAAAGAAGAATATTAAATATCTCTCGCCTGGTAAATTCAAACCCTCGCATATTAAGATACTTTCATCTTCTTTATTGCTGCTCACAAGCTGCGGCGCTTTATATATCTCCGTTTTGCACGCTTTGGATATCGGTAAGGCGGGATACACGGTTTTTCCTAAAGACAACGTAATACTTACGGTTCTCATTTTGGTATTGTTGCCTGCACTTTTAGAGGAAATAATGTTCAGAGGACTCGTATTAAGAGAATACGAAAAATACGGAGCTTTGCCTGCGGTTTTGTTTTCCTCCGTTTGCTTTGCAATGTTCCATTTTTCATTTGCTGAATTTCCGTATTATTTCGTAGCCGGAATTATCATTTCGGTTGTAGCTTGTATCACCGGTTCTATTGCTGAAGCGTTTGTTTTGCATTTACTTCATAATTTGATCATGCTTTTTGCAGGGGAGTACCTTTATAACCTGCTTTACAATTTTGCTAATACTGAATTTATAATAGTGCTTCTGCTGATAGTAACCTTGCTTGCTTTGTTTTGGTTTTTATCGGTGCTCGACGTATATTATAAAAAACTTTCGAGAACGGATCATAAGATAAATGAAAAAAAGCAAAGGTTTTCACCAAGCGTATTTGCCGAAATATTTCTGTCACCGTATTTTTTGGTGCTTGTCATAATATTCGCGGCAGTTGCGTTTGATGTCGTTTAAAGGAGGTAAAAAATGAATCACGAAAAACAAAATATAAATACGCTTGATGCTTCCGACGGAGAAACAAGGGCTATTTCAAGCGGTGAGATAAAACAGAAAACGGGAAAGTTGCCTAAAAAAAGCAAAGAATCAAAGGCAAAGAAAAAAGGGAAGAAAACGTATATACCCGTAATCATCAGCTTTGCACAGTGCATTCTCTATATTGCTTTTATCGTGGGAATTTCCTACTTTATAGCCACCACTCTCGTTAAGTGGGCAAACGACGTATTTGCATTCAAAAAAGCCGACGACGTTACGTATACCATAGTTCTCGGTGAGTACGCAACGCTTGACCAAATTGCCGCAGAGCTTGAAAATAACGGTATTATAGAATACGGCAATGTATTTAAGCTTTATTCAAAGCTTCGTAACGATAACGGTAAATACCTCACGGGTTCTATAGAGCTCAACTCACAGATGGATTACGATACCATAAGAGATAAATTAAAGTATAAATCTATTGAGGTAAAGGAAATAAGGATCACAATTCCCGAAGGCTTCAGTTGCAAACAAATAATAGAATTACTTGTTGCAAACGGAATCGGCGAAAAGGAAGAATATGAGCGCGTAATCAATACCTACGATTTTGAATTTGACTTTTTGCCCGCAATGGAAGCTATGGATGATAGAAGAGATTACAGACTTGAAGGTTATCTTTTCCCTGATACCTATGATTTCACACCGCTTGAGAGCGAGGTTGAGGTCATCAATAAATTTCTGCGCAATTTCAAAGTTAAATTTGAGGAGCAGTATTACTCAAGAGCTCAAAAGCTCGGAATGAGTGTTGACGATCTTATTATTCTTGCGTCAATCATTGAAAAAGAAGCGAAGATAGCTACCGACTATGAACTTATTTCCAGTGTATTCCATAACAGATTAAAAAGTTCGTCATTCCCAAGACTTGAATCTGATGCTACTATTAACTATTTTTTAGATGAACCTACTACCGATATAAGCCAAGAAATGCTTGATATGAATAATCCGTATAATACTTACCGTTATGAGGGTCTACCACCCGGACCTATCTGTAACCCCGGATATGAAGCTATTGCTTACGCTTTTTATCCTGATTCCACGAATTACTATTATTTTGTTTCCTCCAATGACGGTACGACATATTATGCAACGAACTATGCACAGCATCTGAAAAATATAGCTACTGCCAAAAAAGTAAATGAAGCAATGAAAAAGAGCGTCGACTAATTATGGAAAAAATTGAATTACTTTCTCCTGCAGGTGACTTTACGAAGCTTAAATATGCATTAAGATACGGTGCAGATGCAGTGTATCTTTCTGGCACTAATTTCGGTATGAGAGCCGCTTGCGGAAATTTTGACTGCGATGAGCTTTCCGAGGCTGTAAAATACACACACAGCCTCGGGAAAAAGGCATATTTAACGGTTAACGTAATGCCTCATCCCGATGAAATGAGTGGGTTTGAAGCGTATATCGAAAGCATTAAGGACATAGGAATTGACGCCTTTATCGTTGCTGATTTAGGCGTTATGTCTATTATTAAACGAATAGCTCCCGACAGCGAAATACATATTTCAACGCAGATGAGCTGTACGAATCAGTATACTGCGGACTTTTTGCACCGACTCGGCGCAAAAAGAGTCGTTCTCGCAAGAGAACTTTCATTCGAAGAGATCAAGACCATTCGAAAGAATACATCAAAAGAACTGGAACTCGAAATTTTTGTCCACGGTGCCATGTGTATGGCATATTCAGGGCGTTGCTTTTTATCCGCAAATTTAACGGGTAGAGACGGCAACAGAGGAAAATGTGCCCAACCTTGCAGATGGATATATAAAATGACTGAACTTAACCGCCCGGACGATCATATCGCAGTAGAAGAATTCGAAAGAGGTACTGCGTTTTTCAGCTCTAAAGATCTTTGTATGATAGAGCACATACCGGAGCTTGTTGAAAGCGGCGTTAAGAGCTTGAAAATAGAAGGCAGAGTAAAAAGCGCCTATTATGCCGCCGTCACGGCTAATACATACAGAATTGCGCTTGACAGCTACTATAGGCTCGGCGATAAGTACAGCTTCGACCCGTTACTTTTGGACGAGCTTGACAGCGTAAGCCACAGAGAATATGACACGGGATTTTTCTATTCGTCCCCAAACGCCGATCCCAAAAAAGTTTCCTTTGACGGATATATTAAAGAAAAAGGCTTTTTGGCTACGGTTGAAAGCTATGACGAAAAGACAAATAAGGCGGTTTTACGCCAATACAATAAGATATACTCTAATTCAACCGCAGGAGTTTTGTCTCCGGGCAAGCTTACGAAAACAATTAACGTAGGCCAGCTTTACGATACTGACGGTCAGGCTATAGAAAGTGAGCCGCATCCGCAAAAACTGTTCGTTATGTATCCCGAAATACCTCTGTCGGAAGGCGATATAATCAGGGGGTAAGAAATGATTTATTTTGACAATGCCGCAACAACGGCTCCCTCCAAATCGGCAACAGAAGCATTCTTAAAAGCAAATGAGATATATGCAAATCCCTCTTCTACACATTTTGCCGGCATAAAAGCCGATGATCTTTTGCGTGAAAGCAGAAATATTATTGCAAAGACGCTCGGCGTAAAAGAAGGCGAGATAATTTTCACACCTTCCGGTACGTTTGCAAATAATCTTGCGATCATAGGTGCGGCAAAAGCGAAAAAGAGAAGCGGCGATCACATTATAATAAGCGACAGTGAGCATCCGTCCGTTTATAATACTGCTTTAGCTCTCGAAAAAGAAGGTTTTAAAGTAAGTATGATTAAAACCGTCGGGGGAAAGATATCACCCGAAGAACTTAAAGCTCTTGTTACTTCAAAAACAATATTGATAAGTATAATGCTTACAAACAACGAAACCGGAGAGGTATACGATATACCTAAATTGGTTAAAGTAGCCAAATCGGTAAATAAAAACGTCTTGTTCCATACTGACGCCGTACAAGCTTATTTAAAACAGCCCATAAGCGTTACTTCTTTAGGCGTTGATATGCTTTCCGTGAGTTCACATAAAATTCATGCGTTCAAGGGAAGCGGCGCACTATATTTAAAAAGCGGTGTTCGCATTGAAGGGATAACCTATGGCGGCGGTCAGGAAAAGGGACTTTGTTGCGGAACTGAATCCGTACCGCTTATTTACGCCTTTGCGGCAGCTGCAAGTGAAAAGCACAAAAGCCTTTTAAACAATTTTGAATACGTAACTTCCTTAAAAGAATACGCTCAAAACAAGCTTTGCGCTTTAGGTTGTACCGTGAATAATTCGGAAAATTCAAGTCCGTATATTTTGAGTGTTAGCGTTCCCGGTATAAAAAGCGAAATACTTCTTAATTTCCTTTCAAACGAGAGGATATGCATATCCGCGGGCTCGGCTTGCTCGGCGAAAGTAAAAGAAAGCCGCGTTTTAAAAGTATTCGGACTTGACGATAAAATTATTGATACCACGGTAAGAATGAGCTTTTCGGAGTATAATACTTTAGATGAAGTTGATGTTCTCGCATCGAGTATAGAATCCGCATTAAAAACCTTAACAAAAAATATTAAATGATTCAAGGAGAATTAAAATGAGCGAATGTACACACGATTGTTCGAATTGCAGCGCTAATTGCTCATCAAGAGAAGAGCAAATTCCAAAGCTTGCAGTTAATAATCAAAGCACGGTTAAAAAACTTATAGGTATCGTCAGTGGTAAGGGAGGCGTCGGTAAATCCATCGTTACGTCAATGATGGCAGTTTCCACGAGCAGACTCGGATACAGTACGGCGATCCTTGATGCCGATATAACAGGTCCTTCAATTCCCAAAGCATTTAACGTAAAAAATACCGTAGCTGCAAGCGAAACGGCTCTTTTGCCTGCAGAAAGCAAGACAGGTGTAAAGATTATGTCTATAAACCTTTTGCTTGAAGACGAAGGTGCTCCCGTAGTATGGAGAGGCCCCGTTATTTCCGGTGCAGTAACGCAGTTCTGGCAAGACGTCGTATGGGGAGACGTTGACTATATGTACGTTGATATGCCTCCCGGAACGGGCGACGTTGCGCTTACAGTGTTCCAACAGCTTCCCTTGGACGGAATTATCATCGTAACTTCTCCTCAAGATCTCGTTTCAATGGTAGTTGAAAAGGCAATCAATATGGCTAATCTTATGAATATTCCCATTATCGGTCTTGTTGAGAATATGAGCTATATCGAATGCCCCGACTGCAAAAAGAAGATACACATTTTCGGCGAAGGCAAAACACAGCAGGTTGCTGATAAATACGGCATTAAGCTTCTTGCAAAGATTCCTATGAAACCCGAACTCGCAAAGAACGTTGATATGGGACTTATAGAGCTTTTTGAAGGCGATTTCTTGGACGAAGCCGTAAATATAGTTACAAAGGAAGACTAATGGATTTTAAAAAAGTTATACTTTTGAAATACGGCGAGATAGTTTTAAAGGGACTTAACCGTTCACAGTTTGAAAACGTGCTCGTCAAAAATATCAAGCATAAGCTCAAGGCTTTCGGAAACTTTAAGGTAAGCTTTTGCCAGTCGACGATATACGTCACTCCGCTTGAAGATACTTGCGATACGGACGGCGCACTTGAAGCGCTTACAAAAGTTTTCGGAATAGCTCGCTTATGCCTTGCGTATGCTGTAGAAAAGGACATTGACGTAATTTGCGAAGCATCTTCTCTTGTTTGCGATACGGTATCCGAATATAAGACCTTCAAGGTTGAAACAAAGCGTTCGGATAAAAAGTTCCCCATGACATCACCGCAAATATCGGCAAGAGTTGGTGAGGCCATATTAAACGAACTTCCGTCTTTGACTGTAAACGTAACCGAGCCTGAAATAACGGTATACGTTGAAGTAAGAGAACAAGCGGCTTATATTCACGCAGGAACATTAAAGGGTGCGGGCGGGCTTCCCGTCGGCACGGGAGGAAAAGCTATGCTTCTTCTTTCGGGCGGAATCGATAGTCCGGTTGCCGGCCATCTTATTTCAAAGAGAGGCGTCAGCCTTGAAGCTCTTCACTTTGAAAGCTATCCTTATACAAGCGAACTTGCCTTCAGAAAGGTGCTTGACCTTGCCAAAATAATGACGGATTATTGCGGAAGCTTTTATCTTCACAGTATTTCCGTGAAGGAGATACAAGAGGAGCTCAAAGCAAAATGCGATGAAGATTATTTCACGTTGTTGCTTCGCCGCTTTATGATGAAGATTGCGTCTAAAATAGCAAAACGTCACGGCTCCGAGGCACTTATAACGGGGGAAAGTCTCGGGCAAGTGGCAAGCCAGACGATGCAGGCGATAGCTGTAACCGAGAATGCGTGCGATATTCCTATATTCAGACCTTGCATTGCTATGGACAAAGAAGAGATAATAACCGTATCACGTAAGATAGGTGCATTTGAAACCTCAATTCTTCCTTACGAGGATTGCTGTACGGTATTTACGCCTTCTCATCCTTGCACGAAGCCAAAGCTCGAAAAGTTACTTGAGCAAGAGGCGTTGATAGACTGCGACGCTCTTATTGAGAACGCACTTAAAACAGAAAAAGTATATAATATCGGGTGAATCTAATGAATGCTGAAATTATTTGTGTCGGAACTGAAATATTGCTTGGTAACATAGTAGATACCAATTCCGCTTATATTTCAAATAAACTTTCCGTTCTCGGAATCAATTTATTTTACCATACCTCCGTCGGTGATAACGAGAAGAGACTTATTTCTACCGTGAAAACCGCCGCAAAACGCTCCGACCTTATAATTTTAACGGGCGGACTTGGTCCAACGTACGATGATATCACAAAAGAAGCTACGGCTAAAGCCTTTGGAAAAGAGCTCTATCTTGACGATGCTTCTTTAGATAAAATTAAGTCGTATTTCAATGCTATCGGCAGAGAAATGACCGAGAACAACGTAAAGCAAGCGTATATCATCGACGGTGCTCATATACTCCAAAACGATAACGGAACGGCTCCGGGAATGGTTTTTGAAGCAGAAAACGTAACCGTTGCGATATTACCCGGTCCACCTCACGAAATGTCGTATATGTTCGATAAGTATTTGTATCCCTATCTTGAAGGGAAGTCAGGGCAAAGCTTCTTTTCTTCCGTTTTGAAAATTTTCGGAGTCGGTGAATCGAAAATCGAAAGCGATTTAAGAGATATCATGGAAAGCTCGAAAAATCCGACTTTGGCGCCTTACGCAAAAGAAGCGGAGGTTGAGCTTCGACTCACATCTGCAGCGAAAACGAGAGAAGAAGCTGAAAAACGATTTGCACCGATAATTTCCAAGATCAAGGATATGTACGGCAAAAACGTATACGGAATTGACGTTCCGAATCTTGAAACAGCCTTATATAATAAGCTTAAAGAGCGTCATTTGACCATTTCTTTTGCAGAGTCTTGTACGGGTGGATTACTTGCAAAAAGGCTCACAGACGTTCCCGGAGCATCGGAGGTTATCGGATTTTCCGCAGTAACGTATTCCGCAAATGCAAAAGAACAAATACTCGGCGTTCAAAATAGCATTATTGAAAATTACGGTGTAATCAGCCGTGAATGTGCCGTTGAAATGGCGAAAGGTGTAGCTAATCTTGCGAATTCCGATATAGGAGTATCCGTAACGGGAGTGGCGGGCCCCGATACGTCCGAAGGAAAGCCCGTCGGACTCGTTTACGTCGGAATATATATGAAGGGAAAAGAACCCTTGTGCATTGAATTTAATTTAACAAGAGGACGCTCTACGAGATCCAGAGAGAATATTCGCAATATTGCTTCCTCAAACGCGATATATTTGACGATTAACGCTATAGACGAGTGGTGTTTGTAAATGGTGGACATAAATATTAGAAGTATTTTTTCCGATATACCGCCTATGGCTACAGAGCGTCTAATCTTGAGAAAGCTTTTACCTAGAGATTATCAAGATATGTACGAGTATGCTTCAAACGAAGATACCGTAAAATATTTAGCCTGGGAGCATCACAAAACTATTGCATTTACAAAGAATTACACTAAATTTTTGCAAAAGCAATACAAAGACGGGTTATATTACGACTGGGCGATCATTCTAAAGGAAAATAATAAAATGATCGGCACCTGCGGCTTTACAAGCATCGCACCCGAACATTTACGTGCCGAGATAGGCTATGTGCTTTCACCGTCGTATTGGGGGCAGGGGATAGCGCATGAAGCGGCAAATGCCGTAATTCGCTTTGGATTCGAACAAATGGATCTTCACAGAATCGAAGCGAAATTTATGCTTGGAAACGATGCTTCTGAAAGAGTTATGCAGAAATTAGGGATGCAAAAAGAAGGCGTATTTCGCGATTATATGTTTGTAAAAGGCTCGTTCAGAGATATTTGCTTTTATTCTCTGACGGCTGAGGAATATTTTAAGATCAAATATAATTTATAAATTGGAGTGAGAAAATTGGCAAGTAAAAAGAAAACACAGAACAATCAAAAGCAAGATAAAAAGCCTGCTGCTACGCCTTTATTTGTTGATACGGTATGGTATCAGATACTACCCGTAATATTTATTCTTTTGGCAATATTTCTGTTGCTTTGTTTCTTCTTTGAAAAACATACAGGTATTATTGGGCCCTTTATCAACAGCTTACTTTTCGGACTTTTTTCATATGGAGCGTTTATAATTCCCATTTGTCTTATAAAACAAACTTTCACTTGGAAAAGGGACGTATCTTCAAAACGAATCACCTCGACGGTGGTTTATTCGATCCTTACGATAATCTTTGTCTCGGTGTTTTTCCATTCCATGCCCGGAGCGTTGAGTGACGAACTCGTAGGAAGCGCTAATTTAAAAAACATTTTTGTTGCGGGAACGAATCTTGAGGGCGGCGGTGCTGTTGGCGGTTTAATTGCCGCATTACTCACGAAAATGATTGGCCCGATTTTCACGTTTATCATTTCGCTTGCCGTATTACTAGTCTTTGTTGTGTTTATGGTA
>JAZRTW010000169.1:0-8910 GCA_045652265.1 Eubacteriales bacterium
ATCCCCACCTTCCTCCGTTTTGTCAACGGCAGTCCGGTTAGAGTGCTCTTGCGTAGCAACTAACCGTAGGGGTTGCGCTCGTTGCGGGACTTAACCCAACATCTCACGACACGAGCTGACGACAACCATGCACCACCTGTCTCAGAGTTCCCCGAAGGGCACAACCAACATTACATCGGTCTTCTCTGGATGTCAAGCTCTGGTAAGGTTCTTCGCGTTGCATCGAATTAAACCACATACTCCACTGCTTGTGCGGGCTCCCGTCAATTCCTTTGAGTTTCAACCTTGCGGCCGTACTCCCCAGGTGGAATGCTTATTGTGTTAACTGCGGCACGAACCCATTCGGGCTCACACCTAGCATTCATCGTTTACAGCGTGGACTACCAGGGTATCTAATCCTGTTTGCTCCCCACGCTTTCGTGTCTCAGCGTCAGTTGTCGTCCAGTTAGCCGCCTTCGCCACTGGTGTTCCTCCCGATATCTACGCATTTCACCGCTACACCGGGAATTCCGCTAACCTCTCCGATACTCAAGACCTGCAGTTTCAAATGCAGTTCAGGGGTTGAGCCCCTGCATTTCACATCTGACTTGCCTGCCCGCCTACACACCCTTTACACCCAGTAATTCCGGATAACGCTCGCCACCTACGTATTACCGCGGCTGCTGGCACGTAGTTAGCCGTGGCTTCCTCTTCAGGTACCGTCTTGTTTCGTCCCTGTTGACAAAAGTTTACAATCCGAAGATCTTCTTCCTTCACGCGGCGTCGCTGGGTCAGGCTTTCGCCCATTGCCCAATATTCCCCACTGCTGCCTCCCGTAGGAGTCTGGACCGTATCTCAGTTCCAATGTGGCCGTTCAACCTCTCAGTCCGGCTACCGATCGTCGGCTTGGTAGGCCGTTGCCCCACCAACTACCTAATCGGACATGAGCCCATCTTTCAGCGGATTGCTCCTTTGATGACTAAATCATGCGACTCTATCATCTTATGCGGTATTAGCACAAGTTTCCCTGTGTTGTCCCACTCTGAAAGGCAGGTTGCTCATGCATTACTCACCCGTCCGCCACTAACTCAAGGGAGCAAGCTCCCTCTCGTCCGTTCGACTTGAATGTGTTAAGCACGCCGCCAGCGTTCATCCTGAGCCAGGATCAAACTCTCTAGTATTTATCTAACAACAGCCTCTCAGGCTATTGCTTTATACTTGAGTTCATCTTAGCTTTCGCTACTTCTAAAAATTACTTGTTAAAAAAGGAATTGTCGAGTTTTGATTTCGTTCTTTGTACAAACTAATCTTCTCTTCATGTTGTTCAATTTTCAATGTCCAAGCCCCCGCTCTCGCAGGGAGCTTTGCTAGTATACCTCTTTTTTCCTATCTTGTCAATACCTTTTTTGAAAAAAATTTAAAAAATTTTCTTTCCTATTAATTATATATAGAGAATTCATTCTCTTTTTTTCAAAAAAATCACAAATTCGGTTATTGATTTTACGATAGCCGTAAAGGAAAAAACCGCGGCGCCGACGAAAAGACATACGGCAAGTCTGCCGTATATTTCGTCCGCATCCCAGATAATACAAATGAGGATTGCGGAAAAAACGGCGTCGGCAAAGCATAACATCCACCCCTTACCGTTTTTGAGTATGCCCGCCATTATTCCGTATGCGATGCCGAAGAGCGGGAAAAATACGGCGACGCTTATGCCTAAAAGCCCAAGCCCGTCCGCTTCCAAACGTATCATATATTTAGAATAGACATAATACGTGCTCACCGCAGTATAGAATATAACGCTCCACACTACAAGAGTCAAGGTGCCGCGAGTAAACGGTGCACCGACTTTTTCTCTCATTTTATCACCTCTTTTTGATTCTTTGCCGATTTTTTGTAAATTATTCTCTTTGCGTATTTACTTTTTTTCATTTTAATGATAAAATTATGCTAACTCTCATTGTGAGGTGAATTTCAATGAAAACGAGCCGTAAATATTCCCCGCTGTTTTTTGCACTTATGCTCGGAGCAGTCGCTTGCGCGGTACGCTGCGCTTTGATGTTTTTATATACCGACGATTACGGCGAATATTCGGGAAGCAGAGTTTTGCTCTATCTTCTTTCTGCCGCACTCATCGCCGCGCTTATATACCTCTTTGTCGTTACGCGAAAGAATACGAAGGGCTACGCGGCTCGCGCAAATTCGGACGCGGGCTTTGCGCCTGTGTTTATTTACGCCTGCGCCGGCTTCTTCCAAAGCTTTTCCCTCGTATTTATGGCGTACGCCCTTATACAAGGCACGCCGTTTTTCGAAGGCGATACGAATTTTTCGGTGTTTTTACTGATATGTGCGTCCCTGTTTACCGCCGCGTTCTGCTTTATCAAGGCATCGGGCAAGGAAGCAAAGCTTAAGCGCTCACCCTTTTATTCGCTTATGTATATCTTCCCCGTTGCGTGGGCGCTCGTAAGACTTTTCGTCTTGTTTGTAAACTATTCCGCGATGGCGATATACACCACGGAGAAGCTTCAGATATTGAGCCTCGTGATGCTTACCGTATATTTTCTTTACGAAGCAAGGCTATACTATATGCAAAAGCCCCTCTCTCTTTCCGCGTACGCAGCCGTATCGGCATTCACCGTCGTGCTCGTACCGCTTTCGGCTTTGCCGAGCTTTTTGAAATCGCTCTTTATAAGCCAAAGCGCAAATATCGGAGAGCCCATACTTTGTCTTGTGGAGCTTGCAATGTGCGCCTTTGCCGCCGTAGGATTTGCAAATGCGCTTAAAGACAGGAGAAATATGAATGAGAATTGATAAATTTTTAAAGCTTTCACGTATAATAAAGCGTCGCACCGTAGCAAACGAGGCGTGCGATATGCAAAGAGTGAAAGTTAACGGAAGAGACGTAAAGGCGTCGTATAACGTAAAGCTCGGAGACGTAGTCGAGATCGCGTTCGGCGCGAAAAATCTTTCGTTTGAGATAACGGATCTTTCCGAGAATCTGCCAAAGGATAAATGCGCGCAGATGTATCGCGTAATTGACGGCTGATTAGCCGATAAAGGAGATATAAAATGAAAAAGACCTTAATTGCATTCTTGCTTATAATTTCCCTTTCGCTTTCCCTATCGGGTTGCAATGCCGCACCCGTTAAGGTAGAAACGCCCGAGGGAGATAGCGGCGATAACACCGTAATCGACAAGCCCAACGAGCAAAATAAGCCCTCCGAGCCCGACGAGCCCATAATTCCCGTTATCCCCGAGGATACGGTCATTTCGGTACTTGCCTGCGGCGACAATATCATACATGGACCCATCAACACTCACGGCGAAAAGTACGGCTACGCTTCCATCTATGAAAAGATAGCTCCCCTCGTAGCCGAAAAGGATATTTCGTACATAAACGTCGAGACTCTTATCGGCGGCGACGAATACGGATTTTCGGGATACCCCAACTTCAACTCCACCTCTAAAGTGGGTGAAAACCTCGTGGATATGGGATTTGACGTAATGAACCTCGCCCATAACCATATGCTTGATGCACCCGGCAGAGACAAGGCGCTTTATCTTCGTAACTGCGCGAAATTCTTTGAGGAAAGAAACTGCACCCCCATCGGATACTACAGCAGTGAAGCTGATACCGAAAACATACGCATAACCGAAGTGAAGGGTGTCAAGATAGCTTGGCTTGCTTATACTTACGACGATAACCAAGCGTACGATTTCGCGGCAAGCGAAAACAACTCCTACAATGACTGCTCCGTAAACGGTCACAAGCCGAACACGAGCACGGACGTATATATCCCCTATCTCAAAAGAGCGCTTATCGAAAAGCAGGTCGCTATCGCAAAACAAAAAGCCGACGTTGTTATCGTTTCTGCGCATTGGGGCATAGAGGACAGCTACAGTGCGCCCAACACCGTATTCCCCATTCACAAGATGCAGGAAGCGTACGGTCAAGTGTTCGCCGACTGCGGCGTTGACGTAGTTATCGGTATGCACCCGCACGTAATACAGAAGACGGAGTGGATCGAGGGCAAGAACGGAAACAAAACGCTTTGCGCATACTCCCTCGGAAACCTCCTTTCACGTATGCTCTGGGGCAGAAATATGATAGGCGCTATGATGGAGTTTGACATCGTAAAAGACGGCGCTACGGGCGAAATACGCATCGAGAACGCGTATATGGTACCCACGATCTGCCAATATAACAGAAGCAGCGCGGACTTTAAGATAATTCCCTTCTCCGAGTACACCGAGGAGCTTGCCGCCGCTCACGGTTGCCACCAGAACGACGCAACCGACCGCAAGAGAGGTAAAGTGTTCAGCTACGAAGCTATAAAAGAAAAAATCGACAAAACGTACGATCCTCAATTTTTGAAGGAAGGCTACGTTGCATAAATAAAGAAAGACTCGAATAGTATTTACTGTTCGAGTCTTTTTTTGGAGGTTTTTATGAAAAAAGCAAAGGAGCCCGTCTCCGCATTTAAGGCGATACTCATTTCTTCCGTCGTTTCACTTGCTCTCGTGTTCGTTTTATGCCTTCTTTGTGCATCGTTCTTGCAAAGCAAGGCTTCCCCCGAAAGCTTCTATAGGATAACGTCCGTCGTCGTACCCGTGACCGCTTCTCTGATCGGCGGGCTCTTGTGCGCGTTGCTGTCAAGAGGCAAGGGACTCATACGAGGCTTTTTCGTCGGCATACTCGCGGGGCTTTTGATAAACCTCGTCGGTATCGTGCTCGCGCCGAAATCGTCGCCCGACTTTATGGGGATACTTATGCCGTTTATATGCTCCTCTCTTTCGGGAGCTCTCGGCGGTTTCTTGGGAGTAAATCTTATTAAGAGGTAAGGCAAATACGGCTTTTACTTTCGACGGGCTCTATGCCCGAAAAAACAACAGGCGTTTGCTTCCGTTTGTTTTCACTCCAAAGTAAATGATTTTTTACTTATTATACACATCTTTCCAAGCTATTGGAAGAAAATTAAAGCAGTATAAAACCTCTCTGCGAATTGCAGAGAGGTTTTCCGATGTCTTAATATTCCACTTCTTCCGAAAGCGGTTTTTCCAAAAGTTCGGGGTTTTCCAAAAGCTTCTTTAAAAGCCTTATGCTCTTGGAATAATAATATCCGTCCGCAAGGCGCTCGTCTATCGTGAGTCCGAGCTCAACGCTATCTCTCATATCATAGCTTCCGTCCTCCTTAAAGAAGGGGCGGATCTTTTTTTCGCCTATTACGACGAATACGGAGGTCGTACCCCAATTCGTGAGGTGATGATATCCGCACTTGAGCTTTATTGAGCCGAGATTCGTCAAAAGCACCGACGAATAATACGGGTCGGTTTCGATAAGCGATGCGGGCACTTTCCCGTGTCTGTCAAGCACAGTCATAAGCCAAACGATAAATTTAGAGAAAAATCGCGGCATCTTATTAAAAATATCCATTGCGTCGCTGGATTTGTCTATTTTTCCGCTTCGGCACAGCATTACCTGCGAGCGTATATCCTCGTGTATGGAATCCACCGTATCTTCGGGCTTTGAATGTATGAACGCAAGCCCCTCTCGCGACTCATCTGTGAAATGCTTCTTTATGGTAAACGCGGCGCTGACCTCGTTTCTCTGATAGGTGTTCTTGTTCGCTATAAAGCGGTTAAGCTTGGGGCGCAAATGTATGCACTTGAGCATTGCGGTCACGATAAGGTGAAAGAGCGTATATTTGAACTCCGTTTCCCCCTCGTTTTTCTTCTCAAGATATGCGTTTATCGCCGTGAGGTCTATTCTTTCGCTTATATATGCCTCGTTGTCACAACGGTTGGGGTATATAAGAGGCATAATAAAGTGCATTCCGTCAAGGTTTCGAATGAGCGTTCCGTCTTTTCTGTCGCCAAAGCGTCTTTTATTTTTTTCCATTTTTATATCCCTCTCTTATTTTCCCTTATTTAATTCTTCCTCTTCGAGAATTCTGTACGCAACCTTGCCGACGAGCGTTTTGGGGAGAGCTTCTCTGAACTCTATATCGTAAGGCATCGCGTATTTTGCGATATTGTCGCGGCAGTAAGAAAGAAGCTTTTGTTTCGTCGCTTCGCTCTTTTCAACGCCGGGCTTTAACATAACGAAAGCCTTGACCTTTTGCATCTTATAGTCGTCGGGCACGCCGATAACGCAGCTCATATGTACGTCGGGGTGCGCGTCGATGATGTTTTCAAGCTGTGCGGGGTAGACATTGTAGCCTGCGGAGATTATCATACGCTTTATGCGCCCCTTAAAATAAATGAATCCGTCATCGTCCATGAGTCCGAGGTCGCCCGTATGCACCCAGATTCTTCCGTCGGAATGAAGGCGTAAAGTTTCTGCTGTCTCCTTGGGGTGATTTGTGTATTCCCTCATCACCGTGGGGCCCGATAAAACTATCTCGCCCTCGTGGCAATAGGGAAGCTCCTCGTCCGTTTGCGGTTTTACTATCTTGTAGAACGTATCGGGGAAGGGTATGCCGATGCTTCCCTCTTTCGCCATACCGATAGGCGTAAGGCAGGAGGCGGTAACGCACTCGGTCGTGCCGTAGCCCTCGCGTATCTGAACGGTAGCTTTATGCTCCGAAAGAAATTTATCAAACTTCTTTTTAAGCTCGGGAGAAAGACTGTCGCCGCCCGAAAATACACCCTTTAAAGAGGAAAGGTCTGCGCCCTTCATAGTATCGAGGCGAACGAGAGCTTCGTAAAGTGTGGGAACGCCTGCGATGAAGTTACACTTATACTTCGTTATGAGCTTTGCATAGCTTTGTGCGGTAAAGCGCGGAACGAGTATGCACTGTCCGCCGTTTGCAAGCATCGAATGTATACATACGCCGAGCCCGAAGCCGTGGAAAAGCGGCATCGCCGCAAGCATTCTGTCGCCCGCTTTAAACATGGGATTTGTCGCTACTATCTGCGCGGCAAGCGCGTTGAAATTTAAGTTTGTTAAAAGTATGCCCTTTGTCGTACCCGTCGTACCGCCCGAATAAAGAATGACCGCGGCATCGTCGGCTTTGGTGAATTCTTTGTACTCGCTTACGGTCTTGCCCGCCTCTATAAAGCTCTTCCAGCTTATAGCGGGCGCGTTTTCGGGTATCTTTTTTATCTTTCTGCCTTCGGTAAGCTGATAGCCAAGCTTCATTATACCGCCGAGCGCGTCCTTGATACTTGCCAAAACAAGATGCTTTACACCCGTCTTTTCCCTTGCGCTTTGGAATTTTTCGTAAAATTGGTCGAGCGTTATTACACATACGCTTGCAGAATCCTTAAGGTAGAACTCTATCTCCTTTTCCGCGGAAAGAGGGTGTATCATATTTCCTATTGCGCCGACGAGGTTTATCGCGTAGAAAACATATATCGCCTGCGGACAATTAGGCAAGGCAACCGTGACCTTGTCGCCCCTTTTTATGCCGATCGCAGAAAGCGCCTTTGCACAGGAAACGACGTTTTTTACAAGTGCCGAATATTTTTCGCCTTTTCCCATAAAGCGAAACGCCGTAAGGTCGGGATACTCTTTTGCAATTCTCTCTACTGCTTCAAACATCGAACCTTGAAAATAGTCGATGTGGGTGGGAACCTCTCCCATAAATTTGTACCACGGTGTTTTGACTTCCATTTGAAATCTCCTTTAAAAATCCTTTATTTTAAAAAACTACGAAGCCTTTACTTTATAAACGTAAACAGCTCCTCCACCGTCACGCACAAAACCGAGGCGATGGACATTGCAAGCTTTAGGGAAGGATTATATTTCGCTTTTTCCAAAAGGCTTATCGTTTCTCTGCGAACTCCGACCTTTTCGGCAAGCTCCGCTTGCGAAAGCTTTCTCTTTAAACGGTACTCTTTTAAACGGGAAATAAACTTCATAACTCCTCCTTAAAACTCAAAATATGTTAGAAATCTTTAACATTATAATATAAAAAAACACGTTTGTCAAGCAAACGTGTTTTTATGCCTACTGCCTTCTTATCAATTTTCGAAGGGGCTTATACAGAAGTGATACCGCAGATGCGGAAACCACCGTTCTTAAAAGCCCGTTAATAAGTCTTGCGGGTGCAATAACGTGGAGCGCCTTTACGGGATAGTGCATTATCGCGCCGTCAAGATAGAGCACGGCGGTATTTGTGACCGTGAGCAAAATCTCTGCTAAAACCACCGCAAGAACTATCTTCCAAATCTTATCTTTCTTAAAAATTAAGAACAAAAGCGCCGCGAAAACGCCCTGCAACACAACGGGTGCCATCCACAAAGGCGTCGTAGCGGTTAGCCCATAGCCTCCGAGCATCTGCTCGATGAAGCTGCCGAGAAGCGACACTGCAAGCACGTCGCCCGTGCCGAACAGCAGCGCGCACATAAGTATCGGAAAGCTTGCAAACGATATCTCGGCAAAGGGAAGCTTCACCGCAAACACGGCGGCAAAGACGACGTAAAGCGCAACGAGAACGGCGTCCGTAGTAATTCTGCGGACGGTAAAAGTGTTTTTTGACATAAAAAAACCTCCGGAAAATAATTCCAGAGCACCCTACTTACAGCGGGATGCGAGCTTTATACCGCAGGATAATATCCTTTCGTCCGAAGGGCAACTCCCCGTCCCATCGGCACTATAGACGCATAAAACTCTACTCTGTGTGAAATATTTTATCATTCCTTTTTTGTCTTGTCAATAGCTTTTTCCCACCGCGTGCATATTATGTAATGCGGCACAAAAATCGCGAAAATAAATTAAGAGGAGAACTGTATGAGCACAGGAAGAATCGTGGTGGAGTTAAGCACGAACGGTAAGGCGCAACCGATAAGAAACGCTTCTATCGTCATAAGCGACAGCACCACTAACAGAGTTGTAAGTAGGCAAACTCTTACAAACAGCGAAAGCGGTAAAACAAACAGCATAAGCGTAGACACTCCCGATATTGCCTTAAGTCTTATTGAGGAAAC